>JAIPKF010000074.1 GCA_021733705.1 Chthoniobacterales bacterium | reverse complement strand
GAGGCGACTCGAACCGTTTTATTGCGTCAGATTGGTATGGTTGATAGAGCCCGACAATTGGTCATTCACGAAATCGACGATGCGATTGTTCTAAAGGCTTTAAAAGAAGTGATACCATGATACTCCTTTACTCCCGTTGAATTATTAAAAAATGAACACATTCGGACACCTTTTTAAAATTACTACCTGTGGTGAATCTCATGGGGGAGCTGTAGCAGTGATCATCGATGGATGCCCTCCCGGTTTGGCCATCACTCCTGAGGAAATCCAGCTAGAATGCGATCGTAGAAGACCAGGACAAAGTGCACTCACAACTCCTCGCCAAGAACGAGATCAAGTCCACATACTCTCTGGAATTTTTGAGGGTCATACGTTGGGGACACCTATTTTGCTGCTTGCCTACAATGAAGATAGTCGTTCAGGAGATTACGAAGCCATCAAAAATGTCTATCGACCTTCTCATGCCGATTTCACCTACCAACAAAAATATGGACGTCGTGATTTCAGAGGAAGCGGTCGTGCCAGCGCCCGAGAAACATTGGCCCGCGTGGCTGCAGGAGCCATAGCCAAGAAATATTTGAAACAACATTTCAATATTGAAATTCTAAGCTATGTCGAACAAGTAGCAACACTACGCACGACCATAGACCCTCAAAGCGTCTCTGTAGAAGCCATTGAGAGCAACCCTTTGCGATGCCCTGATCCCTTGATGGCTCCCTCTATGATGGAATTGATTGAATCAGCACAACAGGCAGGGGACTCCGTTGGTGGCGTGATTCAAGGAGTCCTGCGTCATGTTCCAGTAGGACTTGGGGCTCCTGTCTTTGACAAACTTTCAGCTGACTTAGGAAAAGCGATGCTTGGGATTAATGCTGTGAAAGGATTTGAAATCGGATCCGGATTTGCAGGAACAACCTTACTTGGAAGCCAGCACAACGATCCTTTTATCTTACGAAATAAAAAAATCTGTTGTACAACAAACCATGCTGGAGGCATTTTAGGAGGCATTTCTACAGGAGAAGATATTCTTTTTCGTGTTGCCTTTAAACCTGTTTCAACGATTTCCAAAGAGCAGCAGACACTTAACGTAGCTCAAGAGAACGTTAGCATCTCAGTTCAAGGTCGTCACGACCCTTGCGTCCTACCACGTGCAGTTCCTATCGTCGATGCCATGGCCGCACTGGTTTTGATGGATCATTACCTGCTCCATAAAGCTCAGAATCAGTAGACCCCTAGAAAACAATCCGAGATAAAATAGAATTCTAGAAATTCAGCACCCCAAATAAAATGCAATTTGGAATTATCGGCTTAGGACGCTTCGGTCAATGTTGGGCAAAACTCTTGTTACCCTTTGGTAACGTGATAGCACATGATGCTTTCCTTAAATCGAGTCCAGTGGAGGGGGTAAGATTAGCCGCTTTAGAGGAGGCAGCCGCTGCTGATATTATATTTTTAACAATCCCTATCTCTTCTTTCCAGGAGTGTTGTCACAAAATTGCAGCGTATGTAAGCCCTTCTTCACTTCTTGTTGATGTCTGTTCGGTAAAAGAATTTCCCTTACAAATCATGGGAGAACTATTTCCACAGGAGCAACCGATCATGGGAACACACCCCCTCTTTGGTGCTGACTCTATTGAAAAATCAGCAGGAGCAGCTGGCCATAAAATAGTCCTTTGCACCATTCCACAAGAGGCAAAGGCTCACAGAATGATCGAGATTTTTCAACATATTGGGTTAGAAATAATCACCCTGTCTGCTGAAGAGCATGACAAGCAGAGTGCCAGCATGCAGGCCCTAGCTCATTTTATTGGAAGAGCCCCGATGTTGGCTGCCTCACCAGGAATAGTCTCAACACCTAGTTTTCAACTTCTACAAAATATGGTTCACAGCATCAAAGAAGATAGTGAAGAGCTTTTTTGGGACATGCATCGCTATAATCCTTATACCCGTTCCGTTCGAGAAAAATTTTTAAAAGAGCTTATGATACTCCATCATACTTTAAACAGGCTATCTCTATGAAAACACTCCAAGAGCTCCGTGCCGAGGTCGATCAGATCGATACATTCATTATAGAACAACTCGCCCGACGCAATCATCTCTCTTCCATCATTGGATTTCTCAAACTTCAAGAGAAACAGAACATTCATGATCCAGCGCGAGAAGAAGAATTAAAAAATAAGCATGCCTCCCTGGCAAAAATGCACAACCTTGATCCTCTCTTCATTGAAGGTCTTTTTAATGTGATTTTAAAACATTCCAAAAAATTACAGAAAAAAACAAAAAAGATATAATTCCTACCTTCCCATGAGTCTCATCATCCATTCCGGATTTTTTCTAGGAAATAGAATCGAAAGCAAAAAAGCTTTCCAATGCCACATGCCGTGAGCTCTCGCCTCCGCAAGTAATGGTTTTAAAATAGTGTAGGAACGCCTCCAGACAGCTTCGTCTAGCGCTGATTTAATAATCTCCTGATCAGATGGCATCCAATCGGCAGGAAGATTTTTTGCCTGAGCCCAGTTTTTGAGTGCACGCAGTGCCACCTGCCCCCGATAAATTCTTTTGCCATGTTGGGAACCATGGGAAGCAGGTCGCCATAGTTTATCAAGTACCACCGTTTCACAGAATGCGATTGATTCCAGCATTCCGCACTTGATCCAATAATCACGATCCTCCATCGGTTCATATCCTGTTACAAAGCCGCCACATTTTTCGTGAAGACTCGTTCGCACCAGGGCTGAGCCAGGAGTAATGATGGCATTCCTCCAAAAAATGCGTTGTGATCCCGCGGGTGGCTGACCAGCGGCATAATTAAATCCATTGAGACGGACTTGCTCTGGAGGTTCACGTCGTTCCAAAACCATACCATAGGCAACCCCTGCTTTTTGCTGTAATGCTGTTTCTAGTAATTTCTCCAGCGCCTGTGAAAGCAATTGATCATCCGCATCAAGAAAGAGCAACCAAGTTCCCTTTGCCTGCGAGGCCCCATAATTCCTGGCACGAGAAACCCCTCCATTTTCCAAATGAAAATAGCGAATCACATTTTTAAATGAATCTGCAACCGTAGCTGTTGCATCACTACTCCCATCATTGACTAGAATAATTTCAAGAGGGGCTGTTGTTTGGGAAAGACATGACTCGAGTGTTTTTTTTAAAGTCGTAGCTGCATTATATGCTGGGATAATAATGCTAATAGAGTCCATAGATGCCATTATTGAGAAGAACTGGGGTGCATGCCATATAGTAAGATACCATGCATCATCTCTATTGGGATAGGGACTTAGAAAACCTCATTTATCTATGAAGCAGATGTTTTGCGAAGGCTCGGTAATTTTTTTGAAATAGTTCTTGTGTATGGTGCGTACGAGCATGCGCATAGGAGGCAGCAGCACGCTCTGAAACCTCTTGATCTGATAAGGAAGAAAACTCAAGAGCTGCTTCCATAACCGCTTCCACAGAGCCTTCTTTAATGAGAAGTCCAAAATCCCCAAGATCTACCGAGGCTTCTCTCGTACAAATAGGAACCATGCCCGCATGCATAGAATGAATGACAGATCCAGCTCCTCCCTCGGCACTCGAGGGATAGATAATAGCAGCATGGGTCTTGGAGATTGTGCTAAAGGCATCAGAAGCCATATCGATCCATCCATGAAAAGTAATATTGGGGGTATGGAGCAATTCTTTTTCATAAAGACGAAAGAAATCTCGCTCCTTCTCTGGACGTCCACAGACGGTAAGTGAAAGCTCCGGCATCCTTGCAAAAGCATCGAGTACTAGATCAAGACCCTTGTGCACCATTCCATAACTCCCTACCCAAAGAAAATGCTTCTTTGCTGTAGAAACATCGCGCTCCTGAGGATAAGCAAATTCATAGGCAGAGGAGAGCGGAACACGAGTGATTGGCTTATTTGCAAATTGAAAACTCTGCATTGTGTAGTTGTTACCTAAAACAACAATCTGGTCCGCTAAAGCGGCACTATGGGAGGGAGCCACCTGCCGCTGGGGAAAGAGGGCAACCCCTTTGCGATCTTGGATTGCAAGGAGACGACTTAATTCTGAATCATTCCACAATAACCAGTGGGGCCCTGTTGCATGGAGGATACGCTGGCATGTTTCAGGTAAGAAAGAATTCCACCTTTCCAGTTGCCCATGCAGATCAATAGCGACACAACAATCTGAAGGGGGAGTATAATTATTATCATCGTAATCGACGATTTCAACCTGGTAACCGAGCTCTTGATAGGAGCTAGCCATCGCTATGACTTCAAAAGCATTGGTGTGCCCACGAGCTCGTGGTGCATGGTGCCCCTCCCTAAAAGGCCATGTAATATAGGAAATAAGAACTTTTCCTAGAGCATGACCTCGAAGTTCACCTTGAGGAGGAAGGGAAACCGGTTTCGATTTTTTTCTTAGTCGAAGTAGTTGTTGAAGGTATGGGTGCATCGGTTCAAGGCTGATATTTTCTTCTCATCGTTCCATCATTGTTTGAAAATGAGTCCATTATCGATAGGAGTCTCTGGATTCAACTGTAGAAATTTCTTAGTATAAATCAATCTTTTGTACGACGCAGTAGAATTAGTATGCGGGCTAGCATGAAATATCCGGATTAATTTACTTTTTTCTTGGTGTTCTTTCTCTTTTTTTTGGTTAATTTAAATTTTTCAATCTATTGTTAGTCGGCCACGGCAAAACCATGTTCAACGCTGCTTTTACCAAACTTTATCGCAATCTTGTCTTAGAGACCCTTCATCGAGGGCGCCGAGGCACCTTGCGTCTCATAATGCCAGGAGGATCCTCTCGAATGTTTGGGGGACTTGATAAAGAATTACACGCAGAAATAAAAATTAAGAACGATGCATTTTATCGACGTTGGGTGCTGTATGGTTCCATCGGCCTTGCTGAATCCTACCTCCATAGTGAATGGGAAACAAATCATCTTACTGGAGTCATTGCTTGGTTTTTTTTGAATACCTCCTTTCTCTCAGGAGAGAAAGTGAAAGAACAAGGCCTCGAAAAACATAATCTTCTTGGGATTGCCAATCAATTCCAGCACTTCTTACGCAATCGTTATAAGAAAAAAAAGGAGGCTCTTTTTCATGATCAAAATAGCACCAATGCCTCTTTTTTTCAACACTGGCTAGACCCCTCCATGGCCTATTCAGCTGCCTACTATAGGACACCCACCGAAAGCCTCTCATCAGCTCAGGAAGCTAAGTGGGAACGTCTTTGCCAGAAACTGCAATTAGCTGCTCATGATTATCTTTTGGATATTGGATGTGGCTGGGGTGGCTTTGCGATTTATGCAGCTAAAAAATATGGATGTCGTATCCAATCGACAACCATCTCAGAGGAGCAATATCGGCAGGCTGCTATTAATGTCGAAAAAGCAGGAGTTGCTAATCTCGTTGAAGTTGTTTTTTGTGATTACCAGCATTTAGGAGGACGCTTTGATAAAATTGCTTGCATTGAAATGATGGATCTGGTCGAAGATCGAGACTTAGAGCCATTCTTCGCTAAGATAGAAAGCCTACTTGCACCCCAAGGATTACTGATACTTCAGTTAGTTCTCTGTCCTGATAACCAATACCCCCTGCTACGCGATAATGTCGATTTTGTTCAAAAATATATCACTTCAAGAACATTGACTCCCTCCTTGCGACGCCTGACCGAAGCGTGCAATGAAACTGGAAATCTCTGCCTTTTGGACTGCGAAGATATGACTCCTTCAGCAGCTCGAACGATGGCTACATGGCGTGCTGCTTTCACGTACTCCTTACCAAAAATGCAAAAACAAGGATGCTCCTCTATTTTTTTAAGAAAATGGTTTTACTACCTCTGCTATTGCGAGGCAGCATTAGCAACTCGCTCAAGATCGACTGTCCAGGCTCTTTATTCGCGACCCACTAATCTTGAATTAAAATCTCCTATCTATACCCTTCTCTCTGATGGAAATTAGGATTAACCCGCATATTTCACACTCAACCTATTACGGCTTGTGCAAAGTTCATTATCACTGCGTTGGTCTCGAATTGTGATTGGGGCGGTAGGAACTCCTACAGCCAGGCATTACAATCCTTCTCCCGCCTTGTGCTAATGAGCTTTGCACAGCGCCTCATGACACTTCAGTATGAAATATCCGGGTTACCGTTGTTAACTTGAAGTTGCCTTATCCCTTTTATGAAAAAAATTCTTATATTAACTGCTGGGTTTGGTGATGGTCATAACACAGCAGCTCATAATATCAGTAAAGCCTTACAAGAGGATTCAGAAGTAGCCGTAACTGTCATTGATATTTATCTTCAAAGTACACCGCGGTTAACAAAATTACTTCAAGCAGGATACCGCGTTGCAATCAATAGATTTCCGATGATTTGGGGTGTCATCTTTAATTTTTTAAATCATCCTAGCACATTAGAAAAAACACTTTTTATGATGGTGCCACTCAAAAGGGCTCTTCATAAGTCAATTGATCAACTTAAACCTGACATTATTGTCTCAACGTATCCCCTTTATGCTTTCCTCATTCGAGAGCTTCGCAGTGAAGGAGACCAAGCGAGTGCCGTTCCTTTTATTACGATGATTACCGATTCTACAGCTATTAATGTGGCTTGGTATAGGGCAGGAAGTGACGCTTTTATTGTTGTTGATAAAGAGACTGCAGCTGTTTTGAGTTCAGATGTCCCTAAAGAAAAAATCCATATTTTGGGATTCCCAGTTGCTCCACGGCTTGCCACGTTAGCTCCTCTTCCAATTATGACGCAACCTCCTTGGAAAATTCTCTATCTTCCCTCTTCCAAAGCGCAACACACCTTAGAAGTCCTGGCGGCCTTGCGACATATTCCCCATGTTCAGATCACCGTTGTTACTGGCCGACTTAAAGAAATGCATACAAGTCTCGAAAAATCCGGAATTTTTGATGGAGTTCAATTAAAATTGATA
>JAIPKF010000073.1 GCA_021733705.1 Chthoniobacterales bacterium | reverse complement strand
GTCAAGCGTGGTCTCTTCATCCCTGAGAAATGTCCCCTTCAACCCTTGAAGGTTTTAGTTCGCTCCCCCAATTGGCTAGGAGATGCTTGCATGGCTGCTCCAGCGGTATGCTCTTTAAAAAAAGGTCGGCCCGACCTACATCTCACCATCCTAACTCCCCAGAAACTTGCCGCCCTCTGGAACTCTTTTCCTGAAGTGGATGCAGTAATAGAAATACCTCCCAAGGCCTCCCCGTGGTCTGTAGCCCGCCAACTGCAACAAGAGAAAAGGTCTCAGGGAGAGCCTTCATTTGATGTCGCCCTTGTTCTTCCAAATTCTATTCGCACGGCACTTGAGGTCTGGCTTGCACGGATCCCACGGCGGATCGGGCGTACTGACAACAAGGGATTTTTAAGGAGGTGGCTGATCAATCAATCTTTTCCCAAGTTTCCTAGCACCCCTCCCATGCATCAAGCGGATGAATATCGTGCCGTGGCCTACTGGCTTGGAACATCCCAATAAAATGAACTACCCATCATGAAACCTGTAGAATGGAACAATAAATCGACCATAGATCAGTATAAGATATCCGGATTGATTCCCATTGGTCTCTGCCCTGGTGCTGAATATGGACCTGCCAAACGCTGGCCAATTGATCGTTTTCGCAAGGTGATGGATCTCTTACTCCCCCTTCCTATTGTCTGGGTATTACTGGGAACGGCTCAAGAGAGAGCACTCTCAATTCCCCTCATGGAAAATTTTCCAGGGTTAGTTGAAAATTTGATTGGCTCAACTTCTCTTGATGAGCTCATGAGGACTATCAAGGAGCTCGATCTTCTTCTCACCAATGATACGGGAAGTATGCATTTAGCTGCTCTTTTTAATATTCCCACGGTGGCTCTCTTCGGCTCTACTGATCCTAATTTAACTGGCCCTCAAGGGAGTATCCATCGGGTGCTACGCCATCCGGTGGAGTGTAGTCCCTGTTTTCTGAGAACGTGCCCTATCGATTTTCGTTGTATGATACGTATCACACCAGAAGAAGTTGTTCACGCCATCACTGAAACCATTTCTAAATAGATTTATGATCTCACTAACATCACCTTTCTTAAAGAATATCCTCCTGCTCTCTCTGAGTGCTTCCTTCCTCGTTGCAGCTGAACCGACCGCTTCACCAACACCGACACCCCCTTCCTTCAAAATTTTAGAAATTCCCGAAAAAGGGGCTTATAGCGGAGCCTATGTCGACTTTGGTGATGGAGAAGATGGAGTGACCCTTGAAGGGATTGAAAAATTTCAACAGCTTGTAGGAAAACACCAAGCGATTATTTCCTTCGGTTCATTTTGGGCACGTCAGCAATTTCCCAAAGAACAAGTGAACCTAGTTCGTTCCTATGGAGCGGTCCCGCTTATTTATTGGTCCCCGTGGGATGAGCCTTTTGATCAAGAACGTGGACCTGATAAATTTTCACTCGAAAAAATTTTAGATGGAACATGGGATCACTATATCGATGCTTGGGCAGATGGCGCAAAAAGTGTTCCTGAACAATTTTTTGTCTCCTTCGCCTGCGAAATGAATGGGACATGGTTCCCATGGTCAGGATATTTTTATCGTCAGAAAATAGAGCATGAGAAGCCGATCCATATCCAAGGAATGGAGCATCTTTTTTATGACAGGAAAATGGAGAAAAATTTTCTTGTGGGTGCAGAAAAATATAAAAAAGCCTATCGGTATGTGGTCAATCGGGTCCGAGCACGTGGGGCCACCAACATACTCTGGGTCTTTCAAGTAAACAATTATTCCTATCCTAACAACAGCTGGAATCTAGCTGCCGTCTATTATCCAGGCCCGGAGTATATTGATTGGCTAGCCATGAGTCTTTTTGGAAAGCAATATACAAAAGAAGAGTGGGATGTTTTTCCTCCACTTTTGGAATGGCCCTATAAAGAACTTTGTGCACTCGATCCTAAGAAACCGATCATGGTTGCAGAATGGGGTGTCGCAGAGCCTCATGGATCAGGCGATAAAGGGGCCTGGTATAGCGATGGTTGCAGGTTGATGATCTCTAAGGAATACCCGCGACTCAAGGCAGCTGTTGTCTGGCATGAACGCTGGGCTAATCCAGATGAGAGTTTTAGTAATTTACGTGTAAATTCTTCGAGAAAGGCCCTCAAGGCGTATCGGGAAGGGATCTCTTCTCCCCTCTGGTTAGACTCTCCTCTTTGGAAAAAATAACAGCTATCTCAAGTAGGAGCTCACCACAGGATTCATCGAGTTTTGGTTGCGCTTTACGCACGAGGAAACACCCGTTATTCTCCCTCTTCTATGCTTCCCATTCCTCTTCTTCGTGATGATCCTAACTTTGTCAAAACGCAGCTAGCAAGACGTTCTCCAGCTCTTGTTCCGATGGTAGATGCCGTATTAGTGTGTGACCAAAAACGCAGAGAGACCGAAACGCGTGTTCAGCAGCTTCGCTCGGAACGCAATCGTTTGAGCAAAGAAATTGGAATTTTAAAAAGTCGTAAAGAAGAGACAAGCACTCTAGAGGAGGAGGTAAAAAGTTTTGCAGTCAGTATGGAGAAGCTCCAGGAGAATGCAAATATCCTTGAAGAGGAGCAGCAAAGGCTCTTACTACAAATCCCAAATCTTCCTCATGAAACGACCCCCTCAGGAGATCATCCTTCCCAGAATGTGGTGATTCGAGAATGGGGTACCCCAGCTCCAAAAAAAAGTGAGGACCATATTGCCATTGGAGAGCGACTCGGTCTCTTTGACTTAGACCGAGCTACAAAACTCAGTGGAAGTGGCTACGTCTGTTTTACAGGAGATGGAGCTCGTCTCGAACGAGCTCTGATCAATTTTCTCCTCGACCTCCATACTAAAACTCATGGATATACCGAAATGGGGATGCCTCTTCTCGTGCGTCGTGAAGTGATGGTTGGAACCGGTCAACTCCCTAAATTTGAAAAGGAGATGTATGGTTTCGACGAGGGAACTCAATTTTTAACACCGACAGCTGAGGTCTCTCTTACTAATTTTTATCGTGAAGAAATCCTCGCTGAAAAGGAACTTCCGCTGAAACTAACAGCATGTACCCCCTGCTTTCGCCGTGAATCAGGAGGAGCAGGACGTGACACACGTGGAATTATTCGCATGCACCAATTTCATAAAGTGGAACTCGTGAAAATATGTCGCCCTGATCAAGCAGATGAAGAGCTAGAAAACCTTACTCAAGATGCCGAACGGGTGCTTCAATTATTAGAACTCCCATATCACGTATTAGAATTGTGCACAGGAGACCTTGGGGCCAATGCCATGCGTACCTATGATCTCGAGGTATGGGCCCCTGGCCAAGGAGCATTCCTCGAAGTATCGAGCTGCTCTCAATTTGGAGATTATCAAGCACGACGCATGAATCTTCGTTATAAAAATGCCACTGGTAAAAATCAATTTTGTCACACCCTCAATGGCTCCGGAACTGCCTTACCACGACTTTATGTGGCACTTCTAGAAACGCATACCCAACCTGGCGGAGCTCTCTTACTACCAGAGCCGCTGCATTCCTATTTTGGAGCTGCTTCTATTGGTTAGACTTTCTGGAACATATATTCATCCTCAATGAAAAAATCAGCTGAGGGCCCAACGCTTGTTGAGGTCATTTGCAAATCCCTTCTTTTGTTTCCTAAAAAGCACTCCTGCTTAGTCGGAATCTCTGGAGGAATCGACTCCGTTGCTTTACTCTACTTGCTGCTGGAGGGAGGTTATAAAAATCTTATCCTTGTTCATTTTAACCATCAACTGCGTGGAGTTGACTCCGATGAAGATGCTCTATTTGTACAAAATCTTGCCAACGATCTCCAGCTTCCTTGTGAACTTGGAACAGAGGATGTTCGAGCTCGCTCACTCGATTCTAAGATCTCCTTAGAGACAGCTGCACGTGAGGCACGGTATGACTTTTTTGGAAGAGTTGCCAAAAAAAACGGACTCCAAACGTTACTCCTAGCACACCATGCCGATGACCAAATAGAGACCTGTTTTTTTAACTTCCTTCGAGGAACTGGATCTGCCGGGCTTGCTGGGATGTTACCACGCTCTGAACGGAAAATTGGAACAACGATTCTGACCGTGGTACGCCCGCTACTTTCTATTTTTAAAGAGAGATTAAGAAACTATCTCATTCAAAAAGCCATACCTTTTCGTCATGACGCCACCAATGATTCTTTAATTCCGATGCGCAATCGCCTGCGACATCAATTGCTTCCTCTACTTGACGATATTGTGGGACCAACTTATCGCAACGCAATTCTTCGCACGGCAACCATTCTAGCAGCTGAAGATGATTATTTAGAAAAGCTGACGGCTCCATGGGCTACCCAAAAAGCATTAACCATCGAGGAAATAAATACTCTGCCTCTTGCATTACAACGCCGTGTGGTTCACGCATGGCTAAGAATGCATCATTTTTCTGATGTTGGTTTTGTGGAAGTAGAACGTGTACTCTCACTTTTGAATCCTCAAAATGCCGCTCAAATCAATCTTCCAGAATGTCGACATGCCTATCGGTCTTTAGGAAAGATTGAATTAACCCGGATATTTCATACCGATCTACTGCGTAAGCCGTGAAGGCTGATGGATGCTGCGTTAGACTCCCATTTTGATTTGGACAGTATGTACACATACAGCCCTACATCAAAATGCTCGCCTGCCTTGCCCCATCAGCCTTCACGGCCTCCTCGTCACGATCAGTATGAAATATCCGGGTTAAAGTAATCTTTCTAAAACTCGATCACCTCCCAGAGAAAAAAAATTTCACTCCCATCCTCTAAAATGATTGCATCAAATATCACTCATCGTAACCCAGAGAACCTAAAACAAGAACTCTCTTCCCCTCTTTTCATCTTCATCATGGCTGGTGGTAGTGGTGAGCGATTTTGGCCAGCAAGTCGTAAGGCCACTCCAAAGCACCTGCTACGCCTGCTAAGTGATAAGACATTACTGGAGCAAACACTCGAACGATTTCATGGTATTGTTCCCAGAGAACATATTTTCATTCTTACCAATGAGGCCCAAGTGGAGGCAACACATAAGGCTATTCCCAACCATCCTTTAGAAAATATCATCGCAGAACCTGCTAAGAGAGACACGGCTCCCGCTGCCACACTGGCGACAGCCATGGCGCTTCGCCATCATCCCAATGCCATTGTGGGACTCTTTCCCGCAGATGCCACTATTCATAATGAAATTCTTTTTCGAGAACAACTCCTGGAAGCTTCTCGTATGGCTAGAGAGAGTGGTGCATTGATTACTTTTTCAATTCAGCCGAGTCGTCCTTCTATCAGTTTTGGATACCTTGATCTTGGAGAAAGACTCGATACTCCACAGGATCAAAAAACAATTTTTCGAACTGTTCGTCACTTTGTAGAAAAGCCCGCGCGCGAAAAAGCCGAAGAATTCTTCATGAGTGGTCATTATGGTTGGAATGCAGGGATCTTCCTCTGGAATGCAATTTCATTTTTAAAAGAGTGTCATCGTCAACAACCTTCCCTCGCTTCCTTTACAGAGGAACTTATTGTGAGTATTGAACCAAAAAAATATATCCTAGAGAATTTTCCTACTCTTCCTAAAATTTCTGTTGATTATGCCATCATGGAGAACGCCACACAGGTGATTGCTGCTATCGCCCAATTTGACTGGGATGATGTTGGCCAATGGACGGCTTTGCCAAAGCACCTTGGTGTTGATGCTGCAGGGAACACGATGAGAACAGGATCTCACAAGATCGTAACCCATAACGCCACCAATAATATTGTTCTTTCACAAGATTCTAACGAAAAGACCATTGCCCTCTGTGGTGTCGAAAATCTTGTTGTCGTTCAGACCCAGGATGCCTTGCTCATCTGCCATCGCGATGCTGTCGAACAAATCAAACAGCTTCCGTTACCTGATACATTGAGGTAATGCGGGTTAACCCGCATATTTCATTCTGATCGTAACGAGGAGATCGCGAAGGCTGATGGGGTAAGGCAGGCGAGCATTTTGATGCAGGGCTGTATGTGTACATACTGTCCAAATCAAAATGGGAGTCTAACGCAGCATCCATCTGGCTTCCCGGCTTCCGTAGGTGATTAGCATGAAATATCCGGGTTAAGATTTAAAAAACTAACTTTACTCCCTGTGCTTTTTTCCACATTTCAAGCTGGTTGGGGGTGAGCACCTTCAGCATCGCAGCGGCATATTGCAGGCGATTTTTTCTTAGGGCGATGATTTGACGATGGTAGTTTAACTTTCCTTGATTTGCCTTGAGGTTAATAGCGGCTGCTTTCTTGTTAGAATCATGGGCAAGAGCGGCAATCTTTTTTTTCTGCTCCTCATTCATTCCTAAAAGTTGTTGTTCGGAGGGAGCTGTGAGCATTGTTCCCCCAAGCACTTGTCGCTCGATCTCACGAAGACGTCGACGCTGACAAGAATTTAAAAGAGCAATGACGCGTTCATTATATGTCGCCCCAAGACGATCGAGCTTCCTTTGCAATTCGGCAGCATCTGACGAGGCTCTGCATTGAGCCTCACCCATTTTCATTGCTGCAGCACGATAATCATTACGCAAACCTCCGATAATACTTCTTTGTAGAGAGGTTAAATGCAGGTCCTTCTCAACATGTTCTAAGCTCACTAAAACAGGAAGTGATCCTGGATTCTCTTTATTAGCAGCATACGTCGGGATAGAGTCGGCCTTAACACTCCATGTTAGAGTGAGGTAACCACTCATCATGAGCAGAAAGAAGAAGCGTTTGAATATTGAGATCATCATATTAAAAATTAAGATTAATAGCTCCTGAGTTGTTCCTTAACCCGGATATTTCATACTGATCGTAACGAGGAGATCGCGAAGGCTGATGGGGTAAGGCAGACGAGCATTTTGATGCCGGGCTGTATGTGTACATACTGTCCAAATCAAAATGTGAGTCTAACGCAGCATCCATCTG
>JAIPKF010000072.1 GCA_021733705.1 Chthoniobacterales bacterium | reverse complement strand
AAATTCTCTCAGGAGGTTCCTTACACGCAGAAGGAATTTTAGAATTTTCTCCAGACCAGCCACTACTAAGGTGGCCTGCATTCAACTTTGCCCCTTGTCCAGAGGATCTGCTTGTTCCCGTTGCTTTATTAAAAAAATATCAACTTCGCGCCGGACTACGTATCGCTGGTATTGTCCGTATTTTCAATCAACGTCGTTTGGTTCTTCATGAAATCACTACTATTGAGGGAATTTCTGTGAACAATTGGAAAAGCCCCAAGGAATTTGATCAACTCACGGCTACTTTTCCCAACAAACGTATGCTCCTTGAGCAACCTGGAGATATTAATCATACGGGACGTGCTATTGATCTTGTTGCTCCTCTAGGTATGGGACAGCGTGGGCTTATCATCGCCCCTCCTCGCACAGGAAAAACAACTGTTCTAAAAAATATTGCCTTAGCTATTCGAGCTAATCACCCCAATATTCACCTTATTGTTTTACTGGTCGATGAGCGTCCCGAGGAGGTAACCGATCTGAGACGATCTCTTGATTGTGATATTGTCAGTTCTACTTTTGATGAACCAACAGCACGACATGTGCAAGTTTCTGAAATGGTTTCAGAACGCTCCAAACGCCTCGTCGAGCTTGGTCAAGATGTGGTCATACTCATAGATAGCATTACTCGTCTCTCTCGTGGCTATAACAATGCCATTACAGGTAAAGGCCGCACAATGAGCGGCGGCGTTGATAGCAAGGCTTTAGCGAGACCTAAACGTTTTTTTGGCTCTGCAAGAAATGTTGAAGAAGGAGGAAGCCTCACCATTTTAGCAACAGCTCTTATTGAAACTCAAAGCCGGATGGATGACCTTATTTTTGAGGAATTTAAAGGAACCGGCAATATGGAGATCATGCTCGATCGCTCGATTGCAGAACAACGCATTTTTCCAGCTATTCATCTAGTCAAATCAGCAACACGTCGAGAAGAACTTCTATACCATCCCGATGAACTTAATCGTATCGTTGCATTGCGTTCATCACTCCTAGAGCTTCCGGCAGTAGAGGGAATACAACTACTTCTTCAAAATATCGATGTTACAAATTCTAATGCGGAATTACTACTGACTGGACTACGAGGTGTTTAGGGGATGTTATACAATTTTGAAAAATAACTAGCCCGGATATTTCATCCCAATCACCTACGGCCTACGAAATATTTCGATCAAAAGGAGAACTTTAAGTTCCCTCGCGGAAATTTCTCTGATAGAACTGAAATTCTAAATATGATTTCCACTCTTCATTCGAGAACATTTAGCTTACCGTTATCCTGCTTTTTTTTTCAGATTGCTCATTCCTTCCTAAATACCATGGTGGCCACAGAGGAAACTGTGCAATTGAATCAGTCAAAATCCGATATAGCAGACGAAGATAACTTTCTTGTTTCACAAACACAACATGGTAGTTCCAAGGCTTTCGATAATCTTATTCGAAAATATCATTCTCGCCTTTATGGTCTCATTTATCATATGACCTCAGATCATGAGGATACCAATGATCTTCTCCAGGAAGTTTTTTCAAAAGCTTACAGATCTATTAATCATTTTCATGGAAAATCAAGCTTCTATACGTGGATCTATCGGATTGCTGTTAACATGACATTAAACTTTATCAAAAAACAGCGACGTCAACGCTATACGAGTATTAATGATGATGATCACCCCATTGAGAATGATCCTGAATTTATTGAAGCGACAAAAAATAAAGCATCTTTAGATCCAGCAGCAGCAATGAACAATCAAGAGCTTCAAAAAAAACTGACTAAAGCCATGTTACAACTTTCAGCTCCACATCGAGCTGTGGTTACTCTCTTCGATATCCAAGGAATGCCTCAATCAGAAATTGCCAAAATTCTTAAAACATCCGAAGGCACTGTACGATCACGACTTTTTTATGCTCACCGACAGTTGCAAAATTATTTAAGAGAATTTATGTTAAAATAGAGTTTTAGAACGGAGGAGATTTCACCTATGGACGAACAAAAAATTCATCACTTACTTCAACTCAAGAACTATGAATATCCCTCTTCTGAAATGGTCGAAGAATTTATTTCAGAATTTCATCGCCGCCAAGACAACACATCTTCGTGCAGGTCTTTTTTTAATGAATTAAAAGAACAAATATCTTTTTTCTTTTCTGATCTTCCCATTCCTAGGATTGCCTACGTAGCTGCGACTGCAGTAGCACTTGGTTGCTCTATTATCATCCTTCAAACGAAATCCTCTGTTAAAAATGAGAACGACTCTGCCTCGAGCCTTCTTTGTTCCGACAATTTTTCAGCAATTCACTACTACTCATCACCGATTATTGAAAAAAGTGAAGAGAAACCGGTCTCCTTTGATGAGAGTGACAAAGATAATGACTCTATCTTTTTCTCCATTTCTCATTTACTACAAAAAAAATCTTCTGAAAAACAATCCTTAATGAGTTTATAGGAGATTCTCTTGAAGCTATTATTATAAACTTCTAGAACAAATAGATGAACAAACAAGCTATCTCCATTCTCTATTTGATTTTCTTTTCTCTTTGTTTGCTTGCTAGTTGCCATCCAACAAAGCCAGTTATTAAAATTGGCATCAATGCTGAGATCACTGGAGAGGCACCTGCGATTGGGGCTTCGTGTGTGAATGCTGCTAAGTTATTAGTTGCTGAAGTAAACCAATCAGGTGGGATTAATGTTGCAGGAAAAAAAATGTCTCTTGAGCTTGTAATTGGGGACAATGGATCCAAACCAGATGAATCTGTAGCTATTTCTCAAAGACTCATTGCTCAAAATGAGGTCGTTGCCATGATTGGACCTAATATCAGCTCATGCGCTGTCCCTTCCTCTGAAATTGCAGAGAGTATGGGATGTCTTATGATCTCCCCTTGGTCTACAAACCTTAGGACCACCCGAAATAGTAATGGCTCCTTTAAAAAAAATGTCTTTCGAGCTTGTTTTACAGAATTAGTGGAGACGCCTCTACTGGCTCGATTTGCGATTAATCATTTACACGCTTCACAAGCAGCAATCCTCTATGACATATCGAGTGAATCGCCTAATAGTGCAGCTCACCAATTTCAAAAATCTTTTCTCAAAGAGGGCGGTAAGGTTGTTGCAACAGAAACGTACACTACTGGAGACCGGGATTTTAGTGCTCAATTAACAAAAATTAAAGCAGCAAATCCTGACCTTCTTTTTATCCCTGCTTATTACAACGATGTTCCACTAATTGCACAACAAGCACGAAGATTAGGAATTACGGCTCGATTTTTAGGATATAACTCTTGGAGTACTCCCGATATTGTCACACTCGATACGGGTCATTATTTAAATGGCTCTTATTTTTCAAACCATTTTTCGCTAGAGTCAGACCTACCTGCAGTCAAAAAATTTAATACTAATTATCAGTCTGCTTATGGCCAGCCTCCAGATGATATTGCTGCATTAACTTATGACGCAATCGGACTCGTTATTGAATCCATTAAAAAGGCTGATTCTCTTAATCGAACTGCCATAGTACAGGCGATGTCGAACATAGAGCAATTTTCTGGTGTAACGGGTGATTTTATCTTCTTGAAGGATAATCATGATCCTTTAAAAAATATTATTATTCTTACCATTAATGATGGACGATTTGTCTATGTAGAAACGGTAAAGCCATAGATAATTCATGGATTATATTGCTCAACAAGTCATCAATGCGTTTCAACTTGGGTCCATCTATGCATTAATTGCATTAGGATATAGTTTAGTCTATGGAGTGTTGAGCATGATTAATTTTGCCCATGGAGATCTCTTCATGTTAGGTGCTTTTACTTGCCTCTTGCTAGAAGCTATCGTTCCTATTCCACTTTGGATTGTACTTCCATTAACAATGATAACTATCGGCTTTCTAGGAGCTTTACTAGAACGCCTTGCCTATCGCCCTATTCGTAATGCTCCTCGAGTTTCTGCAATTATTACCTCTTTAGGGTGTGGACTTATCATTGAAAACATTACACTCGCTATAAGTCCTTATCCCAGGCACATGCCAACACTCCTTCAAAATAGTACAATTCACTTTTATGGAATTACTATCTCCTTCCTCCAGATACTAGTGGTTGGAGTTTCTTTAACTCTCATGCTCCTTTTGGATTTTATCATTCGCTTTACATCCTTAGGAATGGCGATTCGAGCCTTGTCTTGCGATCGAGTAATGGTTTCTCTTCTCGGCATTCCTGCCAATAGGATTATTTCTCTCACATTTGCTTTGGGAGGTGCTCTTGGCGGTGCTGCCGGATTACTTTATGCCCTAGCCTATCCGGTAATCTCCTCCTCTATGGGAATCCTTATTGGATGGAAAGCCTTTGTAGCTGCGGTGATTGGAGGCATAGGAAGCATACGCGGAGCTCTACTAGGAGCCTATATTCTCGGAACAACGGAGGTGATTAGTGTAACGATTCTTCCCTCTACCTATCGGGACCTTATTGCTTACTCACTACTCCTAATTATTTTAGTTTTTAAACCTTATGGGATTTTAGGAGAACCCCCTTTACAAAAGGTGTGAAACTCTTACTGAGTAAAAATATTTTTGCAGTTGTAGGTGCCCTAATCGAACTCCTTACTAAGATTTCATAGGATAAAGCATAAGGGAATATAGTGCCTTAGAGAGAGATTATAAAATCCAATGAATATTCTGAAAATTTTTCTGATGCAACAACAAGCAAACAAAGAGGAAAGGCTTCGATCACCAGGTGATGCTTTCAATAAGCGAGGGCTTCAAAGTAAATATATAGTCTGGCTTCAAAATATAGGCCTCTTGCTTCTAGGTGGAGTTGCTTCAATGCTCATTCCGAAATTTTTTAATAATTACATTACTTTTGTTTTAATCACATTAATTATTAATGCGATTCTTTGTGTCAGTTTAAATCTTATTAATGGATACATGGGGGAATTTTCTGTTGGGCATGCAGCTTTTATGGCTCTTGGTGCCTATAGCTCTGCAATCATTACTGTAAAAATCGCACCAACACTTCCCATTTTTTTTCTTTTTCCACTTGCCGTGACAGCAGGGGGCTTTGTTGCCGCACTTGTGGGAGTTCCCCTTGCTATACTCTCCTTTAAAACGCGTGGTGACTATCTTGCCATTATTACACTTTCTTTTTTAATGATCGTTAAGTCAGGATTAGAAAATATCTCCTATGTGGGAGGGCCTCGTGGATTTTTAGGTATTCCACAACTCACTACTTTACCTTGGGCTTATTTTTGGGGTGTGCTTACTTTTTGGATTTTGCGTAATTTTATTAATTCAAAGTGGGGGCGAAGTATCACAGCTATCCGTGAAGATGAAATAGCAGCTCAAGCCATGGGGGTTTCAACTCGCTCTGCTAAAATGATGACCTTTGTGATTTCTTCTTTTTTCGCAGGAGTTGCTGGAGGTCTTTTTGCTCAGCAAATTCAATTTATTAATCCAAGTTCCTTTGATATTTTAAAGTCCACAAACATTCTGGTGATGGTCTATTTAGGGGGCGTTGGCTCTCTCTCTGGCTCCCTTGTAGGGGCAGTTGTTTTTACACTCCTTTATCAACTTTTACAGCCTTTTGGTGTGTGGCGATTGGTTATTATGCCACTCTTGTTAGTATTACTAATGATCTTTCGTCCACGCGGGATTATGGGCTTTCGTGAATGGACTTGGTTACAACCCAAAGAGAGTCGTACCAAAGGGGTCGATCACTCCGTTCTCTAAATTATTTTAATGAACAAACGGACATCCAATTTCATCAATTATGGAACAAAGCGATTTTAATGATGCGCATTTTCTGAAGGTTGCACTCCTAAACAAAAATTTTGGAGGACAGCGCAGCATCATCGATCTTTCATTTCATCTTAATCCGAAGGAATGTCTTGGAATTATTGGACCTAATGGAGCAGGCAAAACAACTCTTTTCAACCTTCTTTCAGGTATTATTCCATCAACTTCTGGGAGTATTATCTGGCTAAATCAAGAGATCCAAAAAAAAAGTGCAGTGCAGATAAGTTATTTAGGAATCGCTAGAACATTTCAAAATATACGACTCTTTAAACAACTAACTGTGTTAGAAAATATCCGAATCGCCTACGACACACAACTCACCTACACCCCCTTGGATGCTTTACTAAGATCTCCACATGCAATTAAAGAAGAAAAAAAATCAATTCATGCATCCATGGAACTCCTTGATCTTTTTTCTATGACCTCTCTTGCTTATGAGGCTGCGGGGGGGCTTTCCTATGGAGATCAACGTCGCTTGGAAATTGCACGTGCTCTTGCCCTACGCCCTCGTTTGTTATTATTAGATGAACCTGCAGCAGGAATGAATGAAGCAGAAATGAATAAGCTTATGGAATTGCTTCGATGGATTCAAAAAGAATTTACTTTGAGCATGCTTCTCATTGAACATCATATGCCTTTTATTATGGGACTTTGCAATCGCATGTTAGTACTCGATTTTGGCCAGCTTATTGCCGAAGGAACTCCAGAGGAGATCCGTCAAAACCGCCGTGTTATTGAAGCCTATCTTGGAGAAGAAGAAAAAAATGAATTTTGAAAACGAAGTCAGTAATTATTTGAATTATTACCCAGAGGAACGGACTGCTCTCACTCCCTTGATTCAGGAGATGAAAGAAACCCCAAGTAATTTATTGAATCGAGCTAGAACCTCAAGCCACATCGTTGCTAGTGCTATCATTATTCAAGAGGAAAAAATGTTAATGATTTTTCATCCTTTTTTAAAAAAATGGCTTCAACCCGGAGGGCACGTGGATCTTGGAGAAAGCCCCATTCAAGCCGCAAAGAGAGAGTTGCTTGAAGAAACTGGATTCACTGCTTTACCGCATCCCTGGCAGAGCAAGCATTCCATGCCTTTAGATATTAGCATTCACATGATTCCTACTAATCCCATTAAGAGGGAGCTAGCACATCTTCATTATGACTTTCGCTATCTCTTCTCCTTCGACGCAGATGCTCTTATCGAGACTGAGACTCAACATTCTTGGAGCTGGATTGATATAAAAAAAATAGAAGAAA
>JAIPKF010000071.1 GCA_021733705.1 Chthoniobacterales bacterium | reverse complement strand
CACATCTGCAGCCTATGCTTGATGCCCTGATTTGTGCGATAACCCAAAAAAAAACTCCCCGTGAAGCATGGTCTTCTTTAATCAAAGTGGGGGAGTATGGTGATACTATTGGAATTAAGGTAGCAACGGAGTCAGGGCCTTTGAGTGGAACCCATCGTGAGCTTGTTGAAATTATCGTAAGAGAGCTTTGTGATGCTGGAGTACGACCAGAAAAAATCATTATTTGGGATCGTCGACGTTGTGATTTAGAAATGGCAGGATATTTTCATCTCTCGGGAGTCCAACTGCAGTGGATAGAACAAGGAACTGGTTATGATCCTAAGGCAACATTTTTCTCTCCCATCGTTGGTCAACTCGTCTATGGCGATTTAGAATTTAAAGAGGCCCCTCATTCTTTTCAAGATTGGATGAACCATGGACAAGCTCAGTTTAATAATGAAAGCCACTTTGCCATGCTTCTAAGTCGTCATCTTGATAAAATCATCAACATTCCCTCCCTGTGTGATAGCATCTATTCCGGCGTTCATGGGGCCCTTGCAAGCTTGTCACTCGGGGTGGTTGATAACTGGCGACGTTTTACTAAGTCCCCCTACTTTGGAGATCCTACTATTGCCGAGATCTATGCCTCAGAGTTTATTGCTCCAAAGGTCATTCTTACCTTCATGGATGGGCTTGCATTAGAATATGCTGGGGGTCCTGGACCTAATCCTTCACACACCATTCCCTATGGAGCTCTTTTTGCATCGTATGATCCTGTTGCTATTGATGCCACGGCGGTTCGTCTTATTGATGAGCAACGCTGCATTTCTAACCTTCCTAAACTTGGGGGTAAAGAGAGTCATCTCCAAGCTGCAGAGGCTTGCGGACTCGGTAACGCAAGAGAAGAAAAAATGGAGCTTGTTTCACTTCACCCGCAATCACAAAAGGGAAAGATGTAAAAAAATTGTGTGAACTCTCTTTTCCCTATTCTCAAAAAAGTAGCTCGTTCTTTTTATCTCACTATTCGTCTGTTGCCAAAAAAACTCCAAGAGCCAGTCGCTCTCGCCTACCTCTTAGCACGTGCTTCCGATACCATTGCTGATGAAGCAACAGCATCCTTTCGAAGATCAGAATGTGATTTATTGAAACTTCTTCCATCACTATTGGAAAAATTAAATGATCCATCCAGAGATCCCGTTGAAGCCATGGCTATCCGAGTTGTGTGGCAGACAATTTTAGAAGGACAGCAATGGGACATGGAAAAATTTTCACCATGCCGCTCTTCCATGATACTGAGTTCAGAGGAATTATCCCGTTATCTCTATCTGGTAGCCGGCTGTGTTGGAGAATTCTGGACAACGTTAGGAGCACATCATCGGCCTGGCTTTTCAAAAGAATCGTTCGAGAAGATGAGAATTTGGGCGATCGATTATGGGAAAGGACTTCAGCTTACAAATATTCTGAGGGATCGTTATGAGGACAGAGAAAACGGACGTTTCTACTGCAGCGAAGATCAATTCTCTCAACTTCAAGAACAGGCACTCGATTACTTGCAGCAAGGTCGACGTTACATAGAGGCACTTCGTCCAGGGAGATTTAAAATGGCTTCGGCACTGCCCCTCATGCTGGCAGTCAAGACATTGTCCTTGGTTGATAGAAATCGCAATGCTGCCAAAGTGAAAGTAAGCCGTGGTAGTCTCTATCTCACGTTACTTCAGAGTTCTCTTTTGCTCCTGAGGTAAATATTTTTTAAGTGGCGCGATAGGGGCTACTCCAAGGGGGCGGCTCCATTCAAAGAGACCAAGCTCGCTTGGGGAACTCCGGCTGTAAGCTTCTTGGAACATTTCAAGCCGTGCATCAAGATTATCAAGAAGATGAAGTGTGATTGCCTCGGGTGTTTTGGGAAGAATAGGAGAGCCATATTCTAGCTGACCATGATGGGAGGCAATTAAGTGAAGGAGATGGAGTCGTACCTCTTCGGAGGAGGGAACAAGTTCGCTCCATTCTTCTTTTGGTAATTCACGCCAGAGAGCATTCACGAGCTCCACACCAATGGAGAGATGCCCCATGAGTTCTCCTCGAAGGTCTGGAATGATGCCGAATCCTTGCGCAGGAGGACAGGTCTCCCAAAGTTTGCCACAATCGTGAAAGAGAATTCCGGTAATGAGAAGATCATGGTTCAATTCTGGATAAACATTTCGAAGTGCTAGAAATGATTGCATCATCCTAGCTGTATGATCTAGTAGCCCACCACGACGTGCATGATGATTGCTGCGAGCAGCCGCTGAACGACGAAAGCGTGTTCCATGCTGCGTTAAAAAAGAGTCACAAAGACTCTGGAGCCGTGGATCTATGATACTACTGACCGCATCAAGAAGGATTTGAAAAGCAGCATCGTGAGCTGCTTGTTGCTCTATAGAGCCTTCTAAAAGTAAAGTGATCTCCTCCTCGCTAAGGGGCTCCATATTCCATCCAGGAGCATCAAGACCAAAGGAACCATGAGTAAAATTTCCACTGATCTTAACAAAAGCACCAGGGCTTATTTTTTGACACGTCGTAAAAGCAGGCTTGTCACTCCAGGCGCGTAAGATCAATGAATCTGTCGCATCACGGAGAAGGAGCTCATAAAAAGGTTTCCCTGCAGCTGTCTCTTTAAGGTGGAGTGATTCGATCTGAACCTCAATAGCCCCAAAAAAAATCGCTCCGTCACGCGTGGCGCTACGGAGCGATTGAATATTCATTAACAGATAAAATTATTCTGTGACATCAATGTTGATGTACACTTTTTTGTTTATTGTTTTCGTAGGATCTTGAGTGCTAGGAGTCGAAATGGTAAATGTTAAAGTGGTTGATCCAATTTTAGGTGCTTTAAAGAAAAAACTATCAACTCTTTTATACTGAGGGGTGATGGATGAATTACTTATTAGGGGTTCATCTGAATAATCATTCCAAAATTTTTCATTAGTTTCATGGTGAACAACCTGAAGTTTTAATGCTACTGATGGGTCAGTTTGTGTTAGAGACCATTGCGATGTAGAAGAGATGCTGCTTAAAAGAACATTTATAAACTCATTCTTTTTTACACTTACGCTAACACCATTAGTTTTTACGTCACAAATAGCACCAGCACTAGGAATGTAATAATATCCAGAGATGATATTATTATTACTGTCTGTCTCTCCAATTATCTCGACTTTATCTAAGTATTTATCAATTGCATCTGAAAATCCAGCTATTTGCTTATCAATTTCAGCATGCTGAGGGTTTGATGGAGATGGTGCTGATTGAGCTAAAGCATTCTGCACATGCATCGTAGTAAACACAACGAGGATGGCTAGTAGGGAACATTTTATTTTCATAATAGAGTAGTATCAAATAATAAGGGTTGAGGTTCGTGTAGATTAAATGATTAATCCTAGTTATCTAAAGAGATAAAGTTTGTGTAAGATAGTTTAGTTAATTCTTTTGTCAAGATTCAGTCATGCTACTTTCTTAATTTATCTTGAATTGTGTTTCTCGAAGTGCATTTCCGAGTTGGTGAAGTAGGAGCAAAATGCAAAAGAGGAGCAATGCTGGAAACAGGAGTGTCCACCATGCACTATGGAGAGGATTGAGTGCTGAGGCTCCCTCTGCCAAGAGAGATCCAAGACTTGCCTGGGGAGCTTGAACCCCAAGACCAAGGAAGCTTAAGAAGGCCTCATCAATGATAACAGCTGGAATCGAGAGGGTCATATAAACCAAGAGTATACCTGTAAGGTTAGGTAAAAGATGACGCCATAAAATAGTAAGATGATTCTGACCCAATACTCGTGCAGCTAGAATAAAAGGGCGTTCTTTTAGCGATAATGTCTGTCCTCTTACAATACGTGCCATGGTAAGCCATTCAATAAGTCCTAAGCTAACAATGAGAATAATAATTCGTGAAGAGGAGACCATCCAGGAATAGCCAAAATGATGAGCTGTTTTTTGAAGATGCTCGTTGAATGCATTAATAAAAATCAAAACAAAGATGAGGCGTGGAATAGAATAAAGAATGTCTATAAAGCGCGACATTCCAGAGTCCAAAAAACCGCCTCGATAGCCTGCAATCATTCCATAGCTTGTTCCTACAAAAAGACTGATAAAGGCACCACAGCAACCAATGAGCATTGAAATTTGACCTCCCGAGAGGATTCGATACAAAAGATCACGGCCATTGAAGTCCGTTCCACAGGGGTGTCTCCAGCTTGGAGAGGAATAGGTGAGTTCTGTAGGTTCGTGATAAGATTGAGGAAAAAATGATGGGGTGATGATAAGGAGCGTAGCAATCATCACCAAAAAACAAAGGGAGCGTTTTACCGCTAAAGGTAGCATAGTGATAGGCTCCATGATTACGAGAAACAGTGAATCAAGTGGTAGCTAAATAGGGCATTAATTCACATGAGCGCTCTAAAGATTGCTTTAAATTAGAGCAGAAATTTTTTTCTCCAATGAATTTAATGAACTTAGCACGTTGCATGAGCGTTCTATTAATACTATTTACTCCATTAATAATCAAAGCTCCTCCTGATTGATGTATTTCTTTGGAAATGATTTCAATGACGTTCAAAGCTGTTGCATCCATGACGCTCACAAGCTCTAAGTTCAAAATGAAAATAGTTGGCATCGGATCTTTTTCTTGAAAAGTCTGTTCTAATTTCTCGGCAGCCCCAAAGAGGAATGGTCCTTTAATTTTGCAGATGATCACCCCTTCAGGAATAGTTTCGTCGGGAAGAGTGCTTCTAAGTGACTTGGGCAAATCATCGGTTGTGGTATGAGATATCTCAGTTGCTTCTGTAATACGTTGAATAAATACCATTCCTGCAAAAAGCATTGAGGCTTCCAGTGCTACAACGATATCAAAAACAACCGTAAGTATCATTGCCGTGAGTAAAATACAGCGTTCACTTAATGGTATTTGAAAAAGACGTCGGAGGTCCCTCCATTCACCAATACTAATAGCAACACTGATAAGAATAGCAGCCACCACTCCCATTGGCAGATAAGTGACATATTTAGAAAAAAGAAAAACAATAAATAGGAGTGTGGCCGAATGAATCATGCCTGCAATAGGAGAGTGGGCTCCACTTTTCACATTTAAAGAAGTTCTTGCAATGATTCCCGTAGAAGGCAAACCACCAAAAAGAGGAACTACCATATTAGAAATTCCTTGAGCTATGAGCTCCGTATTTCTGTAATGACTTTTTCCTGTGAGACGGTCTGTAATAACAGCAGCCAGAAGCGCTTCAATGGAACATATGATCACAATGGCAAAGGAGGTAATGAAGAGGGCAGGTAATTGGTGCATTTTGACTGCAGGCCAATGAAGAGAAGGTAAAGAATTAGGAAGGGCTGTTGCTCCAAATTTTGACCCAATCGTAATTAATGGACCTAAAATGTGAGATGGAAGTAGGTACACGATTGAAGTGACTAAAAGCAATCCAACAATCGGTGCTGGAATCAGTTTGAATCCTTTTTTTCTCCAAAAATAGATGAAGAGCAGTGTTGCCGAAGCAATAATTATTGAGGAGAGAGTGTATGCGTGGGCATTTTCGTAGAACCAAGCAATTTGATCTAAAAATGGATTTGGCTTTGGCAAAGAACTATGGATGCCAAAAAAATCCTCTATTTCATCCATAATGATGGTAATGGCAATACCGGTTGTGAATCCACTAACAACAGACCAAGGGAGGTATTTCATTAAACTTCCTATTTTAAAAAAACCACATAGCGTCAGGATGATTCCGGCCAGAAAAGTAGCAATTAATAATCCATCAAATCCAAATTGTTGAATAATTAAAATAGAAACGGGGATCAATGTTGCTGCTGGACCTGCAACTTGAAAATAGGTACCTCCAAAAAGAGAGACTAAAAAACCTGCAATAATCGCAGTAATGATACCAATAGCAGGTATTGGATAAGGTGTATGAACTCCTTGAGGAATAGAAGCCACGCTAAATCCGATTGCAATGGGTAAGGCAACAAAGCCGACTGTGATGCCGGCTAATATGTCGTCGAGGAGATCTTGGAATTTATAAGGTTTTTTAAAAAGATCCAGAAGCACTGGATGAAAACGATAGACTTTAGAAGTGCTCATAAATCTTAGTATTGGTTTTTTATTCTTGGGTCTAAAAATTGATAAGTCAAATCGACCATTAAATTAAAAACAACGAGAAGCGTACAGTAAACAATCACCGCTCCACAAAGTAGAAATCCATCACGGTTTAAGATGGCATTGATAAAAAAATTACCAGCTCCTGGAATATGAAAAATCGTTTCGACGACGATGGAGCCGGTTAAAAGATTAGCTGCTAAGGGACCACTCAAGGAAACCACAGGCAAGAGAGCAATACGAAGTGCATGACGACAAACAAGAGCAGACTCTGATAATCCTTTTGCTCGAGCTGTTCTAATAAAATCCTCTTGTAATGTTTCACGAAGGCTATCTCGGAGTAGTTTTGCAATCACTGCCATGAAGGGGATTGCTAAGGTAATAGAGGGAAGTAGAAGTTGCAGAGGAGAGCCCCAGCCCCCCACGGGAAGTGAGTGTAGCCCAATGCAAAAAATTAAAATTAATAGAGGTCCAAGAATAAATGTTGGAAGAGAAACAGCAAGGAGGACAAAGAAAAGTGCCGCATGATCTATACTAGAGTAGGGATGGGTTGCTGCAAGGGCCCCTAGCGAAATCCCACAACCCAATGCCAAGAGAAAAGCCAAGGAACCTAGAGTCAAGGTAACAGGTAATGTTTGTGCTAAAATCTCAGCAACAGTTCGATTGCGATACTTCGTAGAAATTCTTAAATCACCATGAAGGAGATCGCTCCAGTAATCGATATATTGTCGCCACACGGGGCCATCTAATTTATATTTAATGAGAAGTTGATGTTCAATCGTGGCTGATATTTTTCGCTCTGAATCAAAAGGTCCTCCAGGCGAGAGTCGAATCAAAAAAAAAGTGATAGAAACCACACAAAAAAGAACCAGGAGCATCGAAAAAAAACGACTTAGGAGCATGGGAAAAGAAGTTAGCCCGAATATTTCATACTAGCCCGAATATTTCACACTAAATCTATTACGGCTTGTGGAAAGCTCATCATTACTGCGTTGGTCTCGAATTGTGATTTGGGCGGTATGTACTCATACAGCCCGGCATCACAATCCTTCGCCCGCCTTGTACTAATAAGCTTTGCAC
>JAIPKF010000070.1 GCA_021733705.1 Chthoniobacterales bacterium | reverse complement strand
CGCGAGGCGCCGCGAATCCTGATGCAGACAAGGAAGGTGATGGATTGCGACGACGGCTGTATGTTTCATACTGCCCGAGGAGCAATTCGAAGCTGACGCAGTATCCATCAGGTGTTCGCAAGCCGCAGCAGAATCAGTATGAAATATTCGGATTCAATGACTGCCACTATTTCATGCCTAAGAGGGCATTTCGATTTAATGAAGCAGTTTAACTACGTCATTGTTGGTAGTGGTAGCGCAGGACTTACTTTTGCTCTCAAGGCAGCAGAGCACGGCTCTGTGGCAATTATCACCAAGCGCTCTAAAAGTGACTCCAACACGGCCTGGGCTCAAGGTGGTATTGCATGTGTCACGAGTGATGAAGACTCCATGGAGCTTCATATTCAAGATACCTTAGTTGCTGGTGATGGACTCTGTAACGAAGAAGTGGTTAGAACTATTTTGAAAGAGGGTCCTGCTTGCATTGCAGAGCTTGTCTCTTACGGAATGCATTTTGACAAGCGTATCAATGAGCATGGAAAAGATGAACTCGATTTAGGAAGAGAAGGAGGGCATTCCAAGCGCCGTATTTTACATGCTCGAGATCGAACTGGTTTTGAAATTGAAGAGACCTTGATTACGGCTGTCTTAAACCATCCTAATATCAGCTTATTGGAAAATCAGATGGCTGTTGACCTCATCACCACGGAAAAATTGGGTGGCCATGATCAACCTATCCGCTGCGTAGGCCTTTATGTCTTTGATGAGAAAAAAGAATATGTTGAGACCATCCAAGCTGATGTGATTGTCCTAGCAACAGGGGGATGTGGAAAAGTCTATCTCTATACTACGAATCCTGATATTGCCACTGGTGATGGCATTGCCATGGCATGGCGTGCTGGAGCTGCTATTGCCAATATGGAATTTATGCAATTTCATCCCACGTGCCTCTATCACCCCAAGGTCAAGTCATTCCTCATTTCTGAAGCTGTACGTGGTGAAGGTGCTTTGTTGCTCAATAGTTCAGGGGAACGCTTCATGGAGCTTTATGATTCACGCAAAGAGCTTGCCCCACGGGATGTTGTCGCCCGCGCTATTGATGCTGAAATGAAAAAACGAGGAGATGAATGTGTCTACCTCGATATTAGCTCGAAGCCTCAAGTATTCTTAAAGCAGCGCTTTCCTAAAATTTATGAAACATGCTTCCGTAGTGGCATTGATATGGCCAAAGAACCGATCCCAGTGGTTCCCGCAGCCCATTACCAATGTGGAGGGATTAAAACAGATCTTCATGGCAGGACCTCTCTTCCCGGACTCTATGCTATTGGAGAAACAGCTTGTACAGGCCTCCATGGTGCAAATCGACTTGCCAGCAACTCCCTCCTTGAGGCCCTTGTGATGGCACACCGCGCAGATGCTGATATAAAAAAACAAGACCATCGACAAGATCCAATCACGCTCCCCTCATGGCACTCTGGAGATGCTCAAGATGTCGATGAAGGAGTTGTTATTCATCATAACTGGGATGAAATTAGACGCCTTATGTGGGATTACATGGGTATTGTACGTACCAATAAAAGACTGCAACGTGCAGCAACACGCTTAAAAAACCTCGAAATAGAAATTCAGGATTTTTATTGGAATTTTAAAATATCTGCCGACTTACTCGAATTACGCAATCTCGTGACCACCGCAACCCTGATGGTACGATCCGCAATGAGCAGAAAAGAGAGTCGTGGACTCCACTACACTCGGGATTATCCCGAGCACAATTCAGAATTTTGTCGTGATACGATTATCGTAAAAACGTAAAATAGGGATCAGTACCAAAAAGCGGACTTCAGTGGGAAAAAGACTAGAAGCTTTTAAAGATGCCACTACACATCTAAATTACGGACATTGAGAGCATTATCCTCGATAAAGTGTCGACGGGGTTCTACGACTTCTCCCATGAGAAGATTGAACATCTTTCCTGCTTCAAGAGAATTATCATCATTGAGCTCTACTTTGAGAAAGCGACGCCTCTCTGGTTTCATGGTTGTTTCATAGAGCTCTTTTGCATTCATCTCTCCAAGACCTTTAAATCGCTTGATCTGAACACCACGGCGCCCGACTTCTTTGACCATTTCTAAAATATTTCCTATAGAGAAAATATCGTGAGTTGTCTCTCCATCGATCATTTTAAAAAGAGGAGTAGCACTCTCATCATATTGCTCAATATTCATTCCCTTGGCAGCAAGCTCTACAATCAATTTCTCGATTCCCTTGGATTCATGAATTTCCAATAAGCGCGCACGGCGCTTACGAATTCCTGACTTCTTTTCACGGGAGAGTGTTTTTTCTAAAAGAACATTAGAGAGTTCTCCTTCAACTACCTCAGGCCCTTCAAGTTCATTTCCTAAATTGGAAATTTCAAAAAGATTTAAATCAGGGTTCGCAGTGGAAAAATCACGAAGAGCTGTTTCGTCATGGAAATATTCTACTTGCTCTTGATTTCCAGCCCGAACCACAACCAAGTAATTGGCAAGGACTCTCTTTGTGTGAAATGTCTGGAGATAGTCTCCAAAATTTCCTCCAAGACGCCGGATGGCTTCATTATATTTTTGAAGTCGTTCTAATAATTCTAGGATTTCTTTGAGCTGAACCGCACTAAATTCCTTTCCATCATGAACACTTACTAATTTTACTTCTTCAGCACCAAGAGAGATAAGAATACGGTTGAGTTGCAGATCATCATCGACATACTCCTCCCTCTTCTTACGCTTGATTTGATAGAGTGGAGGCTGAGCAATGTAGATATGGCCACGTCGAATAAGCTGTGGCATCTGATTGTAGAAGAAGGTTAAAAGCAAAGTGCGAATATGGGATCCATCAACATCGGCATCTGTCATGATGATGATTTTTCCATAGCGGAGTTTCTCAATATTGAATGCTCCTTCCTGATTTCCATCCCCGATACCTGTGCCCACGGCGGTGATCATTGTCTGAATTTCTGTATTCTGAAGGACTTTATCAAGACGGGCTTTTTGAACATTGATCAATTTTCCACGAATCGGGAGGATAGCTTGAAAACGGCGGTCACGGCCTTGTTTAGCACTCCCACCAGCACTATCACCCTCGACAATGTAGAGTTCGGTTAAAGCTGGATCACGTTCTGAACAATCTGCTAACTTTCCAGGAAGCCCTCCTCCTGTGAGGGCACTCTTACGAACAGTTTCACGGGCTTTGCGAGCAGCCTCCCGAGCACGTGCAGCAGTGAGCCCTTTTTCAATCACTTTTTTGGCCACTGCTGGATTCTGATCAAAATAAACCATCAGTCCCTCGTAGACAGCTGAGTTCACAATACCATCAACCTCAGTATTCACTAATTTGACCTTTGTCTGAGACTCAAAACGTGGATTCGGTAGCTTCACACTTAAGACAGCTACTAACCCTTCACGCACATCGTCACCAGAGAGAGCAGGATCTTTTTCTTTAATTAAATTATTAGCCTTAGCATGCTGATTAATGGCACGCGTCAGTGCTGTCCTAAATCCAGTTAAATGGGTCCCTCCATCAGGATTGGGAATCGAGTTAGCAAAGCAAAGGATCTGGTCGCTGTAGGAATCGTTGTACTGCAAAACAACATCAACAAAAATATCGTCTCGTTTTCTAGAAATGTTGATGGGCTTAGGATGGATGACCTGCCTGGTTTCTCCAAGCTGCCGGACAAATTCAGCGATACCATATTTATAGAAAAACTTTTCATGCCTTGGCTTATGATCGTCATCATCACGCTCATCGGTGAGGACAATTTCAATTCCAGGATTCAGGAAAGCAAGCTCACGAAGGCGTGAAGCAAGACGTTCAAACTTAAAAGTTGTGGTGATCGTAAAAATCTCAGGATCGGGAAGGAATGTGATAAATGTTCCTGTCTGTTTTTTGTTTTTAAGTTCGCTAAGGACAGTGAGCTTTTGAGTCGTTCTTCCTTGTGAAAAAGACATGAAAAAAACTTTCCCTTCTCGCATTACTTCTACTTTGAACCAAGTAGAGAGAGCATTCACGCACTTAGCACCAACTCCATGAAGACCACCGCTATACTTGTAAGCCCCCTGGCCAAACTTTCCTCCTGCATGAAGATTCGTAAGTACTAACTCGAGCGCTGGGATTTTAAATTTTGGATGAACATCAACTGGAATACCACGACCGTTATCACGAATAGATACCGAGCCATCGCTATGAATAATCACCTCCACACGGGAACAAAAACCTGCTAGGTGCTCATCAATGGAATTATCAAGTACTTCGAAAACACAGTGATGAAGTCCACGTTCATCTGGATCCCCGATATACATACCAGGTCGTTTGCGCACCGCCTCAAGACCTTCGAGTTTGTCGATTTGAGCTGCTCCATAGGTCTCCCCTCCTGAGGTATCTTGTTTTTCTGGAACAAAATCTTCCTGAGTTGAAGAACTCATTTCATGGGATTCGGCAGTTACTTCAGGAAGGTTACTTTTTTTTGACATGGGAAAACTCACACAAGGATTCGAAACAGAAAATACATCCTAGTGAACAGTGTGGAGCGGATCAACGCTTTTTTATTAGGGATGTGAACTTGCTATTCCTTGTTTTAAGACAATGGTGCTCACAAGGGAATCAGGATACTGATTTGTAATCATCTGCAGAAGACGTTTAGCTTCTTCTTTTTTACCCAACCGAGCCATGATCCGAGCTTCTAGGAGCAATGCCTCAGGAGCAGCATAAGACTTGGGATAAGCAGCCACTGCTTGTTGAAGCTCTCTGATTGCCTGATCTGAATGACCCAATGCATCCTCATTCATGGCTTTTCCTAAATAAGCAGAAACAGCAAGGGGATAATGTGCAAAGGACTTTAAAAAATGAGTATATGTTTTATTAGATTCTTCAAAACTGTGATTATTTGCCTGAGCTCCTGCTAGAAGTAGAAGAGCATTAGCAGCAGCTCCTGAGTGAGGATAGCGACGAACTACTTTTTGCCATCCCTCTAAACCGCGAGCAGCCGATAAAAGTCTCTCTGAAGAAAGACGCTCTGACTGCTTCCAGAAAAAAAGAACTCCAATAATAAAAATGAGACTCATTACAAGGAGTAGTGAAGCAACTATTTTTTGGCGATGTTGTCCCCACAACAGGACTAAAGGTGGAGGAGATATAAGGGGTGTTTCAGTAAACATATTCAAAAAATTCGTTCATGGAGAGTAGTCCTTAAGGAGTCAAGCATCAAGTTTGTTTTCAAACAAAAATATAGAACCTGGATATTTCATAATGATCGTCATGAGGAAGCTGCGAAGACTGATGGGGACAAGAAAGGTGATGGATTACGACGACGGCTCTATGTTTCATACTGCCCGAGGAGCAATTCGAGGCTGACGCAGTATCCATCAGGTGTTCGCAAGCCGCAGCAGAATCTGTATGAAATAGGCGGGTTAACCCGGATATTTCATACTGATCGTGACGAGGAGACCGCGAAGGCTGATGGGGTAAGGCAGACGAGCATTTTGATGCCGGGCTGTATGTGTACATACTGTCCAAATCAAAATGTGAGTCTAACGCAGCATCCATCTGGCTTCCCGGCCTCCGCAGTAGATTAGTATGAAATATGCGGGTTAGGGTTCTAGCAATTCGTTTATTGCCTAGCACGGCTATTTTGAGTAATACTTTGAAGCATTATGAAGCGATTAAAGCTACTCTTACTTATCTCACTAGTAATGATTATTTCATCTGGAATAGGCTCTGCTTTTCCATTCAATTCTTCTCCTTCTCAAAACAGCTCCTCTTTAGCTCCATTAAAGAATTCTGCAAAAGCTACAAATTCCTCTTCTAAGGAGGGTGTATTTACTTCTGGAAGGCAACTGCTGGTTCATGGAGACCCTTTTATTATGAAGGGGATCTGTTATAGCCCTGTCCGCAAAGGAGGAAACTTTCCAGAGGACCTTATGATCAACAACCCTACTGGAAAAGACTTAGCGGTTATTCAACATGATTTTCAAATGATGCACGCTGCAGGCATTAACACGATTCGAACTTACTTTCCTATTATTGATTCACGCATCCTCAAACTACTCACGAAATATCAACTACGAACGATTGTTCCAGTTCTCAGTAGCCATCAAACTTCCTTTCAAAACCTGAGTTCCACTATAACACTTTTAAAAAACCATCCCTCTACTCTCATTTGGGAAGTTGGAAATGAATGGGATATCAACTATTTTTATAGCAAAAAAATGGACCCAAAACATCCTGAGGGCCTCGGATTTCACGACTCTTTGAAACTCGTAAAAAATAGTGCTACTTACATCAAACTTCTTGATAAAAATCATCCTGTGAGCACAGGCGTTTCTGCGAGAATTCTAAAAAATAGATCCCATTTAGCTCAACTAGCCAAACTCGATTCAGTCGATCTCTTTGGTATCAATATTTATCATGGATTGAGTTTTGGTAATCGCCTTCATCAATGGGCCTGCCATATGACCAAGCCACTCTACATCGGAGAATGCGGTGCAGATGCTTTTAATACTTTAATTAATGCCGAAGATGATACCTCTCAGGAAATCGCTACGCGCAGTCTTATTACCGAAATATTAAATAATTTGTCTGCAGTGAATCCTAACAATGTCTTAGTTGGAGGCTGTATTTTTGAATGGAATGATGAATGGTGGAAAGATCCTAAAGGCTCTCCGAGCAAACAGGAGACTGGAGGGATAATAGAAAAAGGTGAAGGCCCTTACCCTGATTACGTTTTTAATGAAGAATGGTGGGGAATTGTTGATATCGACCGCAATCCCAGGCCGGCTTACAAAGCCCTTAAAGAACTTTACTCCAAGAATAAATAAAGGAGGGAAAAGTCTAGACTCTTATGAGTACTGGTGTTGTGCCATCTACCTTCACGGCTTCCACAGGTAACCCGGACATTTCATACTGATCGTAACGAGGAGGCCGCGAAGGCTGATGGGGTAAGGCAGTCGAGCATTTTGATGCAGGGCTGTATGTGTACATACTGTCCAAATCAAAATGTGAGTCTAACGCAGCATCCATCTGGCTTCCCGGCTTCCGTAGGTGATCGGGATGAAATATGCGGGTTAACCCGGATATTTCATACTGAATCGTCATGAGGCGCCGTGCAAAGCTTATTAGTACAAGGCGGGCGAAGGATTGTGATGCCGGGCTGTATGAGTACATACCGCCCAAATCACAATTCGAGACCAACGCAGTAATGAT
>JAIPKF010000069.1 GCA_021733705.1 Chthoniobacterales bacterium | reverse complement strand
TTGGCAAGCCTCCATGGGAGTTTATGATGCCGTTCTCTGTATGTACCACGATCAAGGATTAATACCCCTCAAGCTCCACGCCTTTCATGAAGGAGTCAATGTAACCCTTGGTCTTCCTTTTGTCCGTACAAGCCCGGATCATGGTACTGCTTACGAAATAGCCGGTAAGGGGATCGCCCGGTCTGATAGTTATCTGGCTGCAGTGCGCCTTGCAGTGAATTTGGTTGAAGCTAATAATTAACCCGGATATTTCACACTAAATCTTTTACGGCTTGTGGAAAGCTCATCATTACTGCGTCAGCTTCGAATTACTCCTCGGGCAGTATGAAACATACAGCCGTCGTCAGACTTCATCGCTTGCCTTACCCCATCAGCCTTCGCGGCCTCCTCGTCACGATCAGTATGAAATATGTGGGTTAAAACTAAGAATGCCTCCTACCATAAGCACGCTGCCGTAGAGTATTCCAAGCCAACAAAGAATATTCCAAAGCAATTGATTCTTTTGAGAGGTGATTAGGTTGATCGTATTTCTCAAAAGGTAGGGCATGCCAACAAAAAAAAGTCCTGAAATAATCCAAATATAAGCGAGTAAGGAGAGGAGGATAGTGTTCAATCCCGATCGAAGAAAGTTGATTTCTAAAATAGGATGTGCTGCGAGTAAAGCGAGGAAGCCTAATGATCGTACTGCGAGAAAATTAGGAACAAGCCATCTAAAAAGTACTATGCATACAAGAATTCCAAGGAGAATGAAGTAACGCATAGGGGAAAATTCACCAAGGTCAATAGTTACTACAAGAATACATGCCCAAATTCCAGAGACGTAAAAAAGAAGCCCTCCTAATCTGGAAGAGCGTGGAAAATGCTGAAGGAATCTTTTGGAGTAACCAGGAATTAGTAATGCAATGAGATGACTGAAAAAAAGAAGAAGACCAAGGGTAAGTGAAATGAAAGTGTGCGAGGAGAACATGGTTTGATCTATGTTAATTTATAGAGGAGTCGAAGGAGGAGGGGTTATCTTGCAATAAATGATTTAATGCTTCTGTAGCGGCTGCAACTTCCGCCTTTTTTTTACTATTACCCTGACCAATACCTAGGGTTTTTCCGTTCCAAAAGACACGGCAGCGAAACTGTTTTAAATGAGCTGCTCCACTCTCTTCAAGTAATTCATATATTGGAATTGCTGAGCTCAGCGACTGAAGAAATTCTTGCAGTCGACCTTTGGGGTTAATCTCTTCTGGTTCTGAAACAACATGGTTCAAATGTTCTTTGGCATGTTTGAGAATAAAAGTGCGTGAAGCCTCTAAGCCACCATCAAGGTAGATAGCACCAATGAGCGCTTCAAAAGAATTTCCTAAAATAGAGGAACGTTCGCGTCCTCCACTTGCTTCTTCGCCACGTCCCATAATTAAATATTTTCCAAGTTGAAGATCTGCTGCATAAGCTTTAAGAGCAGTACGAGAAACGAGGCGAGTTCGAATTTTTGTCAGTTTACCTTCTTTGAAATCTGGAAAGAGTTCAAAAAGCTGTGTGGTGATAATGAGCTGCAATACTGCATCTCCTAAAAATTCAAGGCGTTCATTATCAAAAGGGTTTTTCCCCTGATCCAGAGCAATGCTGGAATGAGTCAATGCTTCTCTCAACAAAAGAGGATCTTTAAATTCATAATCAATTTCTTTTTCAAGTGCCGACTTTAGAGAAATAAAGTCTACTTTTGATGTTTTTTGCGCCATGGGAATACTATAACAAATGTTTTTGAAATCTTCACATTAATTCTATGAGGCCTCAATACGATTATCATTCTCTTAGGGAGTATAACTCTCTACTCTCATAAATATGCCATTTCAAACCCTAGAACTTCACCCCACTATTCTCAAATCTATTATCGAAATTGGCTATAGTGAGCCAACACCGATTCAATCAGCTGCTATTCCCATTATTCTCGATGGGAAAGATCTTATCGGCATTGCCCAAACGGGAACTGGAAAAACAGCTGCCTTTGTTCTTCCTCTCTTAACAAGAATGATGCAGGAAAAAAAAGAAAATGAAATACCTCGTATACGTTTTCTCGTGGTTGCTCCTACACGTGAACTGGTTGTTCAGATCGAGGAAAATGCTCGTGCCTATGCCAAATATCTTCCATTAAAAATTGCTACTATTTATGGGGGGGTTAGTGAGCGTCCTCAAATAAAGGCGTTAAATGAAGGAGCTGATCTAGTAATTGCAACACCAGGGAGACTTCTTGATTTGTTAAGAGGTAGAGAAAAATCTTTTTCTCGTATTGAATATCTTGTCCTTGATGAAGCAGATCGAATGCTCGATATGGGCTTTATTCCAGCGATTCGCCAAATTGTTAAATTACTTCCTCGCGAACGTCAAACTCTCTTTTTTTCAGCAACACTCTCTCGTGAAATTGAAAAACTAACACATGAATTTCTTCGTGATCCTAAGATAGTTGAAATTGGTCGCCGTTCTAATCCAGCAGAAACGGTATCACAATTTGTTTATGAAGTGCCGCATCACCTCAAGCAAGTCTTACTGATTCATCTTCTTCAACATGATCACTATAACATGGTTCTTGTTTTCACACGCACCAAGCATGGTGCTGACCGCATTGCACAACGCCTCGAGCAAAATAATATCAAAACTGCAACACTCCACTCTAATCGCTCTCAAAATCAACGTCTGCGAGCATTGCAGGATTTTAAAGATGGTAAAGTGCGTGTCTTAGTTGCCACTGATATTGCAGCACGCGGTATTGATGTTGATGGAATTTCACATGTAATTAATTATGATTTCCCTCCGCATCATGAAGATTATGTACATCGTATTGGGCGTACAGGTCGTGCTAATGCAATTGGGGAGGCTATTAGTTTTGTCATGCAGGAAGATCACGGAGCACTACGTTCACTGGAGCGTTTTATAGGTCGCGGAATAGTTCGAAAAAAAGCTGAAGGACTTAATATGAACGTTCAGGCTCCAACTCCTCAGGAAGCCTCTCGTGGAAGAAGTCGCTCTCCTTCTGCCTCCAGAGATAGTTTTCAAAAGAGACCTTCTGCTGGTGATAATGCTCCAACAAAAAAAACAGGATATCGTTTTTTCGGAGAGGGCCGACGTCGATCTTGACCCTAGAGTCATTCTATTTTAAGAATTTTTCTTTTCATTCTTACGATGAATCTGTGTAGGATTAAAGACTACTTTTGGATCGCTAGCTCAATGGTAGAGCAGTTGACTCTTAATCAATTGGTTCCCAGTTCGAGTCTGGGGCGATCCACCAAGACCTAATAGATGGAGTGTGAAATTTCCTATCTAACTTAAAAAACAACCATGAAAAAAATAACCCTACTCCTCACACTGCTAACACTCCTAATATCTTCAGAGCGCTCGATGGCATGGAGTGCACATAAGCTTGAAAAGAAATCTGAAGAAGCTTTGAGTAGGCTCTATAAGAATAACCCCAAAGCACAAGAATTGGGAAATAAAGCAATAGCTGTTCTTGTTTTTCCAGAAATTATTAAAGGTGCTTTGATTTTTGGTGCATCACGAGGAGATGGAGTGCTCTTCGAGGATGGAAGGGTCGCAGCTTATTACAATACCTCTTCTGCGTCTTATGGTTTGCAATTAGGAATTCAACGTTTTGGCTATGTGCTCTTTTTTATGAATAAAGAAGCTTTAAGCTATCTTAAGAAAAGTGAAGGTTTTGAGCTTGGAGGGGCTCCAAGTTTAGTTGTTTTAGATGCAGGAGCCTCTGGATCGCTCTCAACAACAACCCTTCAGGATGGGATTTATGCTCTCTTTTTTAGCCAACGTGGACTGATGGCATCATTGAGTTTACAAGGGACCAAGATTACAGAGTTTGTTCCTACTAAATAAATTTTCGAAAAAAAGAGGCAAGTCTTAACACGAACGGAAGTTTCTGAGATTGTTTCAAAGCAAGGTGTTCATGGAAGAGTTGTTGAATTTCCCTTCTTCCAAAGAGCATGGCAAAACGCAATGGGGTCATTTCAACACCCATAATCTTCCCTTGTGAGGCAATGGGATTAGCCTCTGCTTGAAGTAAGATCTTTGCTACTTGCGTGTAGCCTTTAAAAGCGACACCTGCAAGTGGAGTTTGACCACGATCATTGGGACGATCGGCCTCTGCACCGTAATCCAAGAGCATTTGGGTTGTTTTGGAATGGTCATGGTAGGCAGCAAGCATAAGTAATGTGTTCCCTTTGCTGTTAGCTAAATTCACAGGTAAACCGTGCTCCAGCATCTTCCTAAGAGGCTCTGTCTCTCCCTCACGAGCATATTGCAGGGCTACATCCTGCAGTGCTGCATAGCGCTCTTCTTCATCGGTAGTAATCATTACAATTTGAATTGATATCTTATCTCAAAACCCGGCTCACTCCATTGTAGCTGTCTAAACTCAGGGATGAGGCAGTCTATCAATGGGTTTCACAACTACTGGCATTTTTCACTGCAACTGAAATACTTTTCAGTGCTGCTTGAACACCTGCTCCATAAGCAGGGTCAGCTTTGGAGAAATGAACACATTGGCGCTCTATAATTTCTTGAGGAACATCTTTCATAGCTTCTGCAATATTGGAAAAGAGACGTTGTTGTTCAGAAGCGGACATAAGACGGAAGAGATCACCAGCTTGTGTGAAATCATCGTTTTCTTTGCTTCCGTTATAACGATCAGCAGAGACACAACCTAGATCTGAGGGAGGCTCTGCATAGCTGGGATCCTCTTTTGGCCCATCGAAGCTGTTAGGTTCGTAATAGGCATCTCCTATTTTAGGTTCATCAAAGCGCATAGCACCATCGAGATGATAGGTCACAGCAGGATGTTTAGGACGATTCACTGGTAACATTTCATAGTGTGTTCCTAGTCGATGACGATGAGCATCACCATAACTAAAAATACGAGCTTGTAACATTTTATCAGGAGAAAAACTGATTCCAGGAACAACATTTGCAGGGCTGAAGGCAGATTGCTCAATTTCTGCAAAATAATTCTCAGGATTACGATTTAATTCAAGAATGCCAACATCAATCATCGGGTAGTCTCGATGAGGCCATATTTTTGTGAGGTCAAAAGGATTGAAGGAAGAGGTAGCAGCTTGCTCTTCACTCATAAGTTGAATTTGAAATTTCCATTGAGGAAAATTTTTGGAAGCAATTGCATCGTAAAGATCACGCTGGTTGCTTTCACGATCATGTCCGATCAGCTCGGTAGACTCGGCATTAGTCATGTATTTAATTCCCTGAAGTGTCTTGAAATGAAATTTCACCCAGCGACGTTTTCCGTTCTTATCAATAAGGCTGTAGGTGTGGCTTCCATAGCCATTCATATGACGCAGATTGAGAGGAATACCACGGTCAGAAAATAAGATGGTAACTTGATGCAAGCTTTCTGGCATAAGTGACCAAAAGTCCCACATAGCTGTACTACTGCGCAGGTGTGTTTTTGGATGACGTTTTTGCGTATGGATAAAATCTGGAAATTTATAGGGATCACGTACAAAGAAAATAGGAGTGTTATTTCCCACCATATCCCAATTTCCTTCTTCCGTATAAAATTTGAGAGAGAAACCTCTCACATCGCGTTCCGCATCGGCAGCACCTAACTCTCCTGCTACTGTCGAAAAACGTGCAAGACATTCTGTCTTTGTACCAGGTTGTAATACAAGAGCACGTGTATACTGAGAAATATCACCAGTAATAGTAAGTGTTCCATAAGCGCCCGAACCCTTTGCATGGACTGTTCTTTCTGGAATACGCTCTCGGTTTTGATGAGCCAACTTTTCTAAAAGCTGGTAGTCAGCGATCAAAAGAGGCCCACGGGGACCTGCTGTGAGGCTATATTGATTATTTGCAATAGGAATGCCTGATGTTGTTGTAATGGTTTTTGGATTGCGCATGGCATTTGGATTTTATGGTGAATAGTAACTCAGATATTGAATGCTGTGTTAGAATCACACTTTGTCTTACCTCATTAATTACCGTGATCTTCCTGTTTCATGGAGCATGCAATATCCAAGTTAAAGAAAATATGAGCATAAATTTCCTAGAAGTACTATCTTTTTGTAATGACACGAAAGCAGCTTCAACTTGGAATTCTTTTTTTTACCGTTTTTATTGACATGCTCGGGTTTGGTATCGTGATGCCTATGCTTCCGCGTTATGTTGAGAGCTTAGGTGCGGCTTCATGGCAGATGGGTCTGCTGGTAGGGATTTTTTCCTTAGCACAATTGGTAATGCTTCCCTTGTGGGGCCATTACTCAGATCGCATTGGACGTAAGCCTGTACTAATAATTAGTATTTTTGGAACTGTAATTGGTTACCTCATCATGGGATTGACCAGTTCAGTAACGATCATGATGGTAGCTCGCATGATTGATGGGGCTGCAGGTGGTAATATCAGTGTTGTTCAAGCCTCATTATCCGATATTTCAACGCCAGAGGAGCGTTCCTCAATAATGGGAAAGGTGATAGGAGCTGCTTATGGTATTGGATTTATTTTAGGTCCTGCATTAGGGGGATGGCTCTGCTGTCATTACGGTTTTGCTGCTCCAATGCTTATCACAGCAGGCTTAGCAGCCGTGAATTTACTACTTATCCTTTTATTTCTCCCTGAAACATTGAGAAAAAAAGAAAAAGCGACTACCTCTACTTCTTTACTAATGCTTTTAAAGCATGTTGAGAAAAAGACCTATATTCCAGCTCTGATGGCTTTTTTCTTTTTCGTTCTTGGTTTTTCTATGGTGACTACCTTACTGGTTCTATTTTTCTACCATCGTTATGGAATGAATGAACAAGAGACCGGCTCTATTTATGCAATGTTTGGAATCATTGCTATTGTTCTTGAAGGAGGTCTTTTTGGCTTGTTATCAAAATATGTTGGTGATCGATTGCTGGCCATTCTGGGAACATTTTTTTTAATGACCGCCTTTTTTTTCATTCCTTTAACTTGGAGTGCTAGCCTTGCTGTTATTGCCTGTATGATGATAGCACTTGGAGATAGTTTGATTACCCCAGCTCTTCCCTCAATTGTTTCACGTGCAACTTATGAGCAATGGCAAGGAGCTGCCTTTGGTTGCTATCAATCGGCAGGTTGTTTGGCTCGCTTTTTTGGTCCTCTATTAGGAGGTGCTTTGTTACAGGTTAACTTTTATGGTGTGAGTGGAACACATTATGCGCAGACAGCTTTTTGGGTTGCTTCAGGATTCCTCGTTATAGCTCT
>JAIPKF010000068.1 GCA_021733705.1 Chthoniobacterales bacterium | reverse complement strand
CAACCCTAGGAATTGTAAGTGATGAGCAACAGAAAGCTATCATCGCTAACATACTTGAAATCACTCGAAGAGAAGTCATTATTCCTCCAAGACGATCTAGATCTTGTGTCCGAGCTCTTCGCCAGCCCACAAAAAAATGCAAAAGACTCTTCAATCCCATTTCTAACTACTCCCCAATCCAACTAGAAATCATCTCAGCGTCATGAATTCCTTAAAGGCATTGAGGTTAACCCGCATATTTCACACTAAATCTATTACGGCTTGTGGAAAGCTCATCATTACTACGTTGGTCTCGAATTGTGATTTGGGCGGTATGTACTCATACAGCCCGGCATCACAATCCTTCGCCCGCCTTGTACTAATAAGCTTTGCACGGCGCCTCATGACGATTCAGTATGAAATATCCGGGCTAGCTCTTTACTTAAAACTGCATTTTCACCATTGCAGCGTGCTGTTCATCTGAACAGGGAGCATTGAGTGGTACATCAGAAGATGCAGTAGCAGATCCTACAAGCTTCTTCTCAAGGAGGTGGGCTTCTAACTCTTCTCCGCTGATATCTGCAAGCATCACACCATCGATTTCAATACAGGGAGAAAGAGGCTGGCCACTCTTTTGTTCCATTTCAAAACGAAAAACAGGATTTTTAATAATATCTTTTTCTGTATATGTCAGAGCATATTTGGTCATAACGGCACGAATGCCATTACTCCATCCGCAAGTTGTTTTTAGGTAAGCTGTGATTTGCATATGAGTAGTGAATTGAGGTTTAATTTTAGTATTGTAAAATAATTTTTAAGAATAGTTTTATAAAAGCGAAAGTTGGTCGCAGATTCTAGAGCGTGTTAAAAAAATTATAGTAGGGTAGTACCAGATAACAGGGTTGGTTGGGGGTCTGCTGAGGAGCCGAGTGAGAGCGAGCGAATCAACCGCAAAACCGCACTGTATAAGAGATGCTTGAGGAGTCTCGCCCCGTAGCTCGCACACACAATACTGTCACTAGTTACTTCAAAAAACGCTGCACTGATTTTTCTAAAGCTCCAATCGCTTCTTGTGTAGTATGTACGCATGAAGTGGTTGTTGCAATTTGTAACTATCTTTATCTCTGTCTAGCTTTACCGATTTCTCCTGACGATCAGTATAATCTAACTTAATATAATAAGAATTTACTACTAAATAAGAATTTCTAGCCTTAACGCGGAGGCAGCAATAACTTTTCAGGAGTAATGCTGGTAATCTAGTAAATTGATTTTTCTCCAGGACGATATTCTTCCTCAGCAGCTGAAAGAGCAGCTCCAAAGCTTACCATGTCATCAGATGCACGAAGGGAATCGAGAGCTTCCGTCTCTTTGATTAAAGCCTCATCGCTGTAAGAGGTAGCTTTAATGGAGAGACCAAGGCGACGTTCTACTTTATCAATCTTGATCACACGTGCCTCCACTTCATCTCCAACTTTGAGGACATCTTTAACTTTTTCGACTCGATTTTCACTGATCTGAGAGATATGAACAAGGCCATCGATGCCACCAGAAAGTTCTATAAAGGCTCCAAAATTAGCAATTTTGCTGACTTTTCCTTTGACGATATCACCAATCTTGTAATGAGCGTCGATTTCTTTCCAAGGATCTTCCTCAAGCTGCTTGACGCCAAGGCTAATACGTTGATTAGCTTTATCAATATCGATAACGATTGCTTCAATTTCTTCGTTTTTCTTAAGCACCTCACTTGGATGACTAATTTTGCGATTCCACGAGAGATCTGAGACGTGAACCATACCGTCAATTCCCTCTTCTAGTTCAATGAAGGCACCGTAGGCAGTCATGTTACGGACTTTACCTTTGACTTGTTTTCCAATCATGAAGCGTTGCTCAATCTCATCCCATGGATTAGATTCAAGCTGACGCACTCCAAGCGAGATTTTTTGATCATCCTTGTTAACACCCAAAACGACAGCCTCAATAGCCTGCCCAAGGGTGAGTACATCTGAAGGACGTACGATCCGCTTTGTCCAAGAGAGTTCGGAAACGTGAATGAGTCCTTCGATTCCCTCTTCAATCTCCACAAATGCTCCGTAAGGCATGAGGTTACTGATAGTACCTTTGACTTTAGTGCCAGTTGGAAAGCGTTCTTCAATTTTATCCCAAGGGTTATCTTGAAGTTGTTTAAGTCCAAGTGAAATACGTTCTTTTTCTTTATTAATTTCGAGAACCACAACCTTGAGGCGATCACCAGGCTTGACCGCTTGACTTGGATGTGTGAGACGTGCCCACGACATGTCAGTAATATGGAGGAGACCATCAATACCATCGAGGTCGATAAAGGCTCCAAAGTCAGTGATATTTTTAACTGATCCTTCAACGACATCCCCAGGATTAACAGTGGTTAGGAAATCTTGACGGCGTGAGCTGCGGACGGCCTCTATTAACTCTCGACGGCTTAGAACAACATTTTTGCGATCTTCGTTGAGTTTCACGATTTTGAAATCGTAGGTATTTCCGACAAATTGTTGAAGATCCTTAGGTGGAGTAACGTCGACCTGAGAGGCAGGAAGGAAAGCTTCAACACCGACATCAACGGTAAGGCCATCCTTAACTACCGATTTGACTTTTCCTTGAATAATTCCCTCTTCTTCAAAAAGTTTACAAATTTTATCCCAGTTTTGGCGCTGTGCTGCTTTTAATTTGGAAAGAACTACCATTCCTTGGTCATTTTCTAGACGGGCCAGAAGAACTTCAACTTCATCTCCTAATTGAATATCTTCGGGATGATCAAATTCTGATGCGGAGATGACACCCTCCGACTTGTAACCAATATCAATCAAAAATTCTTTGGGTCTTTTTTCAAGAATATGTCCTTTTACGATACTTCCTTCACGGTAATTTTTAACCGAGTTGGCAATGAGTTGCTGAAGATCAGCCATGCTAGCGCTAGTTGTCATGATAATTAAAATTCCAGTAATGATCTAAACCATTAGACGTCGCCCTTTCAAAGCAGACGTTGGAAGCCGCATACATTAGCACAAAAAAGTAATGTTGCAACATCAATTTATTTTTTGACTTTGCGCTAGTATTGTGACTTTGTGCCTGTATTAACCCGGATATTTCATACTAATCTACTGCGGAGGCCGGGAAGCCAGATGGATGCTGCGTTAGACTCACATTTTGATTTGGACAGTATGTACACATACAGCCCAGCATTACAATCCTTCGCCCGCCTTGTACTAATAAGCTTTGCACAGCGCCTCATGACACTTCAGTATGAAATATCCGGGTTAACTCAAGGATCCCATTATTTTCGCACCTTTATTAGTTTGTGAAGAGTCTTTATCTTCATTTAGAAATCTCATTTTGCTCATGAATCACTCAGCAGTACATCACCTCCCAATATTATTACAAAGCCGTAATACACCCCTGCTAAGCTTCTCTCTTGAGACATTAACAGACGAGCTGCAGAGTCAGAATATTGCTCGTTATCGAGCTCATCAGATTCTAGAGTGGGTTTATCAAAAACGTAACACCTCGTGGCATGAGATGCTCAATCTTCCCATAGCACTGCGTGAGGATTTAGAAATACGCTACCCTTTGCTTTTTCCAGAGGTGATCACCGTAAGTGGTTCCCGGGATACAACTCAAAAATTTCTACTCCGCCTTGCTGATCAGGAGATGATTGAAACGGTCCTGATCCCAGCTTCTCCTGCCCTTTATGGGGAGGACTCCGATCGCCGAACGCTTTGCGTGTCGAGTCAAGTGGGATGTGCCTATGGTTGTAAATTCTGTGCCAGTGGGCTTGATGGTTTTAAACGTAATCTCAGTGTCGAGGAGATTGTTTCTCAGGTATTACTCGTAGAAAAAATTTCTGGAGAACGAATCAATAACATTGTTTTCATGGGAATGGGAGAACCCTTTGCCAATTTTGATCACCTCACGCGTGCCATCGAGATCATCAATGCTCCGTGGGGGATTCATTTGGCAGCCCGTAAAATTACTGTCTCAACGAGTGGCTTGGTTCCACGTATTCGTGACTTTGCTGATCTTCCTCAGCAGGTTCGATTAGCGATTTCATTGCACGGGGCTACTGATGAGGTCCGTTCGCAAATTATGCCAATTAATAAACGTTATCCTTTGGCAGAACTCATGGAGGCCTGCGCCTATTACGTGGAGCGTAAAAAACAGCTTTTGACGTTCGAATATATTCTCATCGCAGGAGTGAATGATCAACTCACGCAAGCTCGTGCTTTAGCTGATCATGCACTACGCTTGCGTGCCAAAGTGAATTTAATTCCCTACAACAAAGTCGAGGGACTTCCGTGGGATCGTCCCTCAGAGTCAATACAAAGGTCCTTTCTTGCACAGCTTCGTGAGCGTGGTGTTGCTGCAACCATTCGTCGTGAAAAAGGGCATGATATTGATGCTGCTTGTGGACAACTTCGCAGACGGGAGCTCGTAGGTAATGCAGACGCCTCATTACAATCAGTATGAAATATCCGGGTTGAGATCTTTTATTATTTCTCATCACGAAAAATTCCTCTTGTCCAAAGGTTGATTTCATACGTAAACTCTCCTGCTTTTTCCAATGAATATCTTGATTCTTGCAGCAGGCTATGCGACTCGTCTTTATCCGCTTACTGAGAAGCAACCCAAGCCACTTCTTAGTGTAGCCGGCAAGCCAATGATAGAATGGGTGATTGATAATTTAGCTCCTATTCCCAATATCAATCGTCTCCTGATTGTGACGAATAACAAATTTGCTACTACCTTTGCAGCATGGGCAGCGGAGTATGGAAAAAAGCATCCCAAGATTGCATTTACGATTATCAATGATGGATCGACGAGTGATGAGGATAAGAGAGGAGCAATTGGTGATATCCACTATGTCATGCATCATGAAAAAATGATGGAGGAAGATCTTCTTGTAGTAGCAGGTGACAATCTCTTCAGTGAGCCTATTGACGGATTCGTGGAGGCTGCAAAGGTTCATCCTGCAACAGTGGCCCTTTATGATGTTGGTGACCTTGAGGCCATCAAAAAATATAACAATATTACCACAAATGATGCTGGAAAGATTACTCATTTTGAAGAAAAGCCACTAAGTCCCACAAGCACCCTAACCGGGATTGCTCTTTACTACTATCGTGCTGATGTATTGCCACTCATCGATATCTACATACACGAAGGAAATAATCCTGATCAGCCGGGACGCCTGATTCAATGGCTTTATCCGAGGGTTGAAGTAGGTACCTGGAACGTCCCTGGGACTTGGTTTGATATTGGAAGTAAGGAGACGCTGTTAGAAGCGAATGAAGTCTTTTCAAGATTTCAATAGGAAATTCCGTTCAAATCACTCTCTTTATTCTAAGTGAGGGAAACTTGTAACGTCTGTTTGCGTGAGAAGCGGTCGATAAAATGAAGCTCCCCATGGTTCATCGCGTATTCATGGACGAGTTTGGTGACCTTGACGTCAAAGCAGCAATAGCGCGCGATTTCCATGAGTTTTCCTTCGCGCCACCAGCGGATGGCATCGAGACCATCCCCTGTTTTGCCAACACCGAGTGTGGCTGTGGCGATTGCATCAAGCGAGAGGCGATGTCCCGCCGCCCGTTCTACCACCTCTAAAAGATCCAAGGTGGGAAGATGATGGGCTAAGTCAAGGATGGTATATCCCATGAGTACTTCATAATCAAAGCGACGGTTGTTATAGCCTACTACAAGATCAGCCTTAGAGAGAGTTTCAATGAGTTCAGGGACTCTTTTTTCGCTAAAAATTTCATAAGTCTCTGTTGCAGTGCTGTAGGTGACCCCTAGAGAAATTTTCATATCTGCTTTGCGGTCCCAACCACCGACATCATTGGCAGTAAGTTGAGTCTCGAGGTCGAAGTAGACGATGTTTTTCATAAAGGGAGGATTAGGAGTTGAGCAATGGAGGGAATTGAGGAATGTTAGAAAATTGTTGAGCGACTTTCATGTCAGGATGAGATAGAAATCCGAGTTAAAATTTTTAACAGATCACAAAATATTTTAGCTGATAAAACAGAAGACTCAAAATCATCCCTAAAAACTCTCCACTCCTCAACCCCTAATCTTCTCTATGATCAATTTAATTTGGCTTGGATTACTCCTTGTTGGACTTGTAGCAGGCCTTTTCACGGGGCATCTTGAAGCTGTGACTGCAGCAGCCTTTGAAGCCTGCAAGACAGCTATCATGACTATTGCCCTTCCTCTCAGTGGTATCATGGCCCTCTGGCTTGGGCTCATGCGACTTGCTGAAAAATCAGGGTTGCTTGAAAAATTAGCTGTTCTTTTAAGGCCTCTCCTAGTCCGTCTTTTCCCTGAGGTTCCAGCGAATCACCCAGCAATGGGATCGATGCTTATGAACATTGCAGCTAACATGCTAGGTCTCTCAAATGCTGCAACACCTCTTGGGTTGAGGGCAATGCAAGATTTGCAATCGCTAAACCCAAATCCTTCTACGGCCAGTAATGCCATGTGCACTTTTTTAGCAATTAATACGAGTTCTGTGCAGCTCATTCCAGCAACAGCAATCGGAATTCTTGCTGCTGCTGGAGCAATTCATCCCAGTGCCATTATTGGTACAACACTGGTGGCTACTGCTTCCTCATGTATTGCTGGAATTACCTCTGCTAAACTACTTCAACGGTTGCCCTGTTTCGCCCTTCCTTATGGCGCCTCTATTCCAGTTGTTACGGATTTAACATCCTCCTCAAAAAAAGGAGATTCTATCATCTCTGCTCAACCACTTTCATGGAAAGGGAAGATGCTACTGCTGTTATTCGTTCTTTTATTTGGCTACGGCTTTGTAACCTTATTCATGAAAGGCTCTGCAGAAATAACCTCTCCGATTCTTCAAGCAATTACGGTTTTTTCAATCATTGCGATTCCATTTTTACTCGGCTTTTTCCCGCTCTATGCATTCTTGAGAGGCGTGCCTGTCTATGAAGAGTTCGTAGAAGGTGGTAAAGAAGGGTTTCAAGTAGCATTACGAATTTTTCCTTACCTTGTGGCTATTTTAGTAGCTATCGGTATTTTTCGAGCTGCTGGGGGAATCGATTTTTTGAGTGATCTCTTAGCTCCATTGCTTGATAAAATCGGCCTTCCTTCACAATTACTTCCGCTTATTTTAGTGCGTCCCTTAAGTGGTAGTGCTGCTACAGGTCTCTTTGCAGAGATTGTCAAAACTGCAGGCCCTAATAGTTTTGTTAGTCAATTAGCTGGGACTATTCTCGGAAGCACAGAAACAACCTTTTATGTGTTAGCTGTCTATTTTGGTTCCGTGGCAATTAAAAAAAGTCGACATGCGCTTGCAGCTGGGCTTATAGCCGATACTGCTGGAGTTGCTGCTGCACTCCTTGTCTGTCACCTATTATTGAAAGCTTGAGATTTTAAAATTCAGAAATAAACTATCTGCGTGTATCAAGTTAT
>JAIPKF010000067.1 GCA_021733705.1 Chthoniobacterales bacterium | reverse complement strand
TCATACTGATCGTGACGAGGAATCTGCGAAGGCTGATGGGGCAAGGCAGACGAGCATTTTGATGCCGGGCTGTATGTGTACATACTGTCCAAATCAAAATGTGAGTCTAACGCAGTATCCATCTGGCTTCCCGGCTTCCGCAGTAGATTAGTATGAAATATCCGGGCTAGAGCTTCTGTTCTTGCTCATAGCTTGCCAGCTCTTCTAAACGACGCTCATGCCGTCCAAATTCAAAAGGAGTTTTTAACCAAAGCGCAACGAGCTCTTGAGCTGTTTCTAAGGAGATCATCCTTTCACCAAGCGAAAGAACATTAGCATTATTATGAGCTCTAGAAAGACGAGCTGTCTCTTCATTCCAAGCAAGAGCACAACGAATTCCGTGAACTTTATTAGCAGCAATGGCCTCTCCATTACCAGAACCACCAAGGACAATAGCGCGCTCACACTCTCCTGAAGCCACTTTTCGAGCTGCTGCAATGATATACTTTGGATAATTTGTTACCTCCAAACTATCTGTACCGCAATCGATGATTTCATGACCTTGAGCAAGGAGCATTTTTTTTAATGCTTCTTTGTAAAGAAAACCAGCGTGATCTGAACCAAGTGCAATTTTCATTAATGGAAAAATTAAGTCACCCTAAGGTCTCCTTGCTTTGAAGAACTCAAAAAATTAGCGTAGGCATTTCTAATACCTGACTCGAGATCAAACTTAGGCTGCCAGCCTAAGGACATGAGCTTGCCACTATCCATAAGCTTGCGTGGTGTTCCATCCGGGCGAGTGGTATCCCACTCTAAACTCCCTTCAAACCCAGTAACCTGAGCAATGAGCTCTGCAAGTTCACGAATTGTTACATCAGTTCCACTTCCGACATTGATCCAATCCGGTGGATTTTCTACATGTAAGAGAAGAACAAGAGCCTCCGCTAAATCGTCAACATGCAGAAATTCGCGACGGCTTCTGCCTGTTCCCCAAAGGGTGACCGAGGAAGCATTCTTTTCTTGTGCCTCATGAAAACGCCGCAGGAGTGCTGGAAGGACATGAGAGTTTTCAGAATGATAGTTGTCCCCAGGACCGTAGAGATTGGTGGGCATGGCAGAGTGAAAGAGCACTCCATATTGTTGGCGATAAAATTGACAGAGCTTGAGGCCAGCAATTTTAGCAATTGCGTAGGCTTCATTGGTTGATTCCAAGGGAGAAGTCAACAAACACTCTTCTTTCATGGGCTGAGGGGCTTCCCGAGGATAAATACAGGAACTTCCTAAAAATAAAAGTCGTCTCACATCATGACAATAGGATTCATGAATCAGATTGTGGGCACTAGCAAGGTTCTCATGAAGAAATTCTGCAGGATAGGTCGCATTAGCATGAATTCCACCAACTCGTGCTGCAGCAATGAGGACGATTTCCGGTTTTTCTCGTTCGAAAAAAGAGCGTACAGCACCCCCATCACATAGATCTAGCTCTTGACGCGTACGAAGAATGAGCTGTTTGTATCCTTGAGCTTCAAGTGCTCGCACGAGAGCAGAACCAACCATTCCACGGTGACCTGCAACATAAATACGAGAGGAGTGAGGAAAGCTTATTGTGTTCATAAAATAGAAGAATTTATCTTTTGTGAATGATTTTCTATAACCACACAATTTATCGGAGAATAACCCCAACAGATTTTTTTTAGAGTCATTTTAAGAGGGAACCTGAGTTATTTTCTATTTTTTAAGTTGAGCCAGAATCTCTTGATGAGCTAGTTCCTGACGGGCTATTTCTAAATCAGCCTCAGTCATAATTTTTACAAGCTCTTTGAATTTTACTTTGGGCTCCCAACCAATGTGACGTTTTAATTTTGAAGGATCTCCGATGAGCAATTCGACTTCACTTGGACGTTCGTAGCGCACATCATGTTCCACATATTTTTCCCAATCAAGATCAAGAAGGCCAAAACATTCCTGACAAAATTCTCGGATAGTGTGGGTTTCTCCCGTTGCACAGATGTAATCATCAGCTTGATCTTGCTGTAGCATTAACCACATCACTTCAACGTATTCCTTGGCATAACCCCAATCACGCTGAGCATCAAGATTTCCTAAGAACAGCTTTTTCTGAAGACCGAGTTTGATTCGAGTGGCAGCACGTGTGATTTTTCGTGTTACAAAAGTTTCACCACGACGAGGACTCTCGTGATTAAAAAGAATTCCATTGGATGCATGCAGATTGTAGGCCTCGCGATAATTAACTGTAAGCCAATAAGCAAATACCTTGGCACAACCATAAGGAGAGCGAGGGTGAAAAGGGGTTGTTTCTCGTTGTGGTACCTCGTGTACTTGGCCAAACATCTCTGAGGAAGAGGCCTGGTAAAAACGAACATTTTGAGCAATACCTGCCTCACGAATAGCCTCTAATAAACGAACAGTACTTAGCCCAGTGACATCACCAGTATATTCTGGAATATCAAAAGAGACTCGCACATGACTTTGAGCTCCGAGGTTATAGATTTCATTAGGTTTTAAATCATAAAGTAATTTTACCATCTGCACCGAATCAGCTAAATCACCATAATGAAGAAATAATTTTGTTCCATGGATATGAGGATCATGATAAAGGTGATCGATTCTGCTAGTATTAAAGGTAGAAGCACGTCGAATCACTCCGTGAACTTCGTATCCCTTCTCTAAGAGCAACTCTGCAAGATAGGAACCATCTTGACCTGTAATACCTGTGATTAATGCTTTTTTCATAAAACTTTTTTTCTTCGCTTTTCTTCTGCTACAGCAAACAACTTCATCTTAAAATTTTTCTATTTTATAACATGGACCTTAAGTTTCGCTACTGAGCCGACGAGGGGATTCGAACCCCTGACCTGCTGATTACGAATCAGCTGCACTACCACTGTGCTACGTCGGCAACATCCCGAAATTGATGGAACTGTTGAGTCTCTAAAATAGCAGCGAGTGATGTCAAGGAGGAGCTGCTCTTTTTTAGAACTATTAGTAAAGATATGCTATTACGAAATGTTGCGTGAACCCTCTATTCCTTCTATGATCAAGCTCTCCATGAGTTCTAGCACAAACCTTACTCCCTTATCAGAAGCTAAAGCAGGCTCTGTTTTGTCTGTAGTACGACTCGATGGTAATGAACAAGTGTGCCGCCGTCTACGAGAAGTGGGATTTTGTGAAAAAGCAGAAATTCGTTTGTTGAGTCGCGGGGGGCAAATGATTTGTCATGTGTGTGGAACGCGTCTAGCTTTAAGTCGAAAATTAGCTCAGAAAATATGGGTTCAACCTTTTTCTTTGAGCCTTTCAACATCTTCTAAAAAATAATGAATATCTCCCTCTCAGAGTTACAACCTAATGAAGAAGCCGTTGTTCTAGAATTACCAAAGGAAGAACAGATTGCCAATCGACTACGTGAGATGGGACTCTTGCCCGGCACCACTATTATTTTTGTGCGTCGTGCCCCGCTAGGTGATCCCATTGAAATAAGATTGCGTGGTTACAGCCTAAGCCTACGCCAGAATGAAGCAGCATCGATTCTAGTCAAAAGAACTCAAGCTTGAAAGAGAGCCAAATTCTATCCTCAAGCAAAAAAGAATTTTTAGAGATGCACCCTGAGAAAGATGTTAAATGTTATGCAGTTGTCGGTAATCCCAATTGTGGGAAGACAACCTTGTTTAATGCCTTGACCGGATTAAGACAAAAAGTTGGCAACTATCCTGGAGTCACGGTAGAAAAAAAATCGGGACAATTTATTGGCCAGCATGGTGAAAAAATTGAACTCCTCGATCTCCCCGGAAGTTATAGTTTAAATTCGCATGCCCCAGATGAGTGCGTGACACGCGATGTTCTACTAGGATTGCGCAGTGATACACCTCGACCCGACCGAATTCTCTGTGTGATCGATGCATCCCATTTGGAGCGCAACCTCTATTTTATTACCCAGGTTCTAGAACTTGGACTTCCCACGATTATTGCGTTAAATATGATAGACCTTGCTAAGGCTCAAGGAATCGCAATCGATGTTCTCAAACTTTCAGAGGAATTAGATGTTCCAGTGATTGCCTGTCAGGCCAATCATCGAGAAACATTACTTTCTCTCAAGCTTGCACTAAGCCGTGCAGAAATCACTCGTAGTTCCTGGGCACAAAAACTTCCCTCTCCTTGGATGCGCGCTATAGATGGTGTTTCGGCTATTTGGGCTCATGCAGGGGAAAAAACATCTCAACGTGATCCTCTGGTACGTATGAAGTCTCTCCTTCTCTTAGCCTCTCCAGATGCTGAAATAGAATCTTTATCAAAAGAAATGAAAGCGGGTTCTGCACTCGGTATTGCACTGGCCCAACGATCCATGCTTGATCGTGAATTACCCTTGTGGAGAGAGGCCCTTGTCTCTGCAAGGTACGACCGCATTACCGAATTGTGCCAAGCAGCCCAAGGAAAAAGCAGTATTGCAGGTGATGCTATGACACATCATTTAGATGAAATTTTAACACATCCTTTTTGGGGATGGTTTGGATTTCTTGGGATCATGGGACTCATGTTTATTTCTATATTTGTCGTTGCTGCCTACCCGATGTCATGGATCGAAACAACCTTTGGATTCTTAGGAAATTGTGTCAGAGAAATCATGCCACAAGGTGATTTACGAGATCTCATTTCTGATGGAATTATTGCTGGCATCGGTGGAGTCGTTACTTTTTTGCCACAAATTTTGGTTCTCTTCTTTTTTATCGGGCTACTCGAGGATACAGGCTATATGGCGCGTGCTGCTTTTCTCATGGACAGGGTGATGAGTAAGGTGGGATTACATGGAAAATCGTTCATTCCACTCTTGAGTTCCTATGCCTGTGCCATCCCTGGAATTATGGCAACACGTACTATTGAAAATGCTAAGGATCGTCTCGTCACCATCCTCGTAGCCCCACTCATGAGCTGTTCGGCACGACTTCCTGTCTATGCACTGATGATCGCAGCTCTCTTTCCAAAAGGGACTGTTTCTATCTGGATTCAAGGAGCCATTATGATGGGACTCTATCTTTTTGGAACAGTTACAGCACTTGGTTTTGCCTGGCTTTTCAAAAAAACAATTCTTCACGGAGAGACCCCTGTTTTCTTAATGGAGCTTCCTCCCTACCGCATTCCGGCACTCAAGCATGTCCTTTTACAAATGATCCAGCGTGCTAGAATATTTTTAAAACGTGCAGGAACAGTTATTCTAGGCATTTCCGTAATACTCTGGTTTTTAGTTAGCTTTCCTAAGAACCCATCTTCTCATGTGCGGAATTCGAACACATCTCCACAAGTAGCAATAACATCTGTAAAATCTGACAAAGCAACTCAACTTGAATATAGCTATGCAGGCCATTTTGGACATTGGATAGAACCAGTGATTGCTCCACTTGGATTTGATTGGAAAATTGGTATCGGCCTAGTAGCTGCTCAAGCAGCTCGAGAAGTCTTCATTAGCACCTTGGCAATTATTTATCATGTGGAGAGCGATGAAGAGAATCCCTCTTCACTTAGCACAACCCTCATTCATGAAACCCATCCTGATGGAACGCTCGTCTATACTCCTCTTACCTGCCTCTCGATTCTTGTTTTCTTTGTTCTCTCGATGCAATGCATCAGCACCTTAGCAGTTGTCCGCAGAGAAACGAACAGCCTACGTTGGCCTCTTTTTCAATTTTTTTATATGACAGGAGCTGCTTATTTAGCCTCTCTGCTGGTCTACCAAGGAGGAAAATTATTTGGATTGATGTAAGTGATGCTATTAGGTAAGAACTCCAAAAACGCCTTGGACAATGATTGAAATTTCACTACTCTTGTTAGATGAATAACTGGCAACCACCACTCTTGGGCGGTCTTCTTGGAACCGCAATCATGACATTTTCATTGTTATTACCAAAATGGTTAGGCTTTGGACAGGTTGATGTCATACGAGCCGTTGGAACACTCCTCACACGAAAAGTCCATCATGCTTTTCTCCCCGGACTCATCTTTCATTTTCTCTCAGGAATCCTATTTGCTTACGTTTATTATTTTATCCTTACTCTCTCACATATCCCCTTTAATGCTTTAACAGGCTTACTCATGGGAACACTCCATGGAGTCGTGGTGATGTTACTCGTCTCCATCATGATTATGGAACATCATCCAATAGCCTACTACCACTCCAGAGGGCCCATGACCGGATTCTCCCAACTTCTAGCTCACATGCTTTACGGAGTGATTGTGGGAGCGGTGGTGCAGATCATGAGTTAGTAAAATTCAGGAATGTTTTTTCAACTCAGACTATAAAAATTTAATGGAAGTAGAAAATTCTTCTAAAGTGACTAGAGAGAGATCTCTAAATGTCAAAGAAGCGCTAACGGGTGATAGACCAATAAGATTTTTTGGAACAAAAATTGAAAGAGACTTTAGTTCAAACGGTAACTGGCTTATTAGGAAAATATACGATTCAATCGTATATGTTATTGGATCTCTTTATGCATCAATATCTTCATTTGTAAATTATTTTCGTTCCTCGACTGCGGAAAATCCAATTGAAGCACATGTTACTGATGCAACTAATACCAAAGGAGATAGTTCATCAGTTAACATTCAGCAAGTTCATGATTCAGAAAATAAAGAGGCAAATTTATTTGAAAATAAGAATCAGCAAATTGCAAGACCCCAGACTATCATTGAACAACAGGCACCTAACAATACTCAGCAAGCTTCAACTACTTTTAGTAATGAAACAGATTCTTCAATAACACATCATCTAGCAGTCAGTATGACTCCAGAAGAGGAGAAGTTTCAAGATAATGAAACTGTGGAAAAAATACAAAGTGACCCGTCAATCATTCCTCATCGTAGGGACACGATTTTATTAGAATATTTGAAAAGTGATCTCCATCTAAGCACTTTAACCGAGGAGCAGAAAAATAATCTTTTGAGAGGAGAGACTGTTGTACAAAAAATCGAACCGATTCCATCACAAACTCTATCGACCTATAAGATATCTCAAATTATTAAGACTCAGTGCCCAATAATAGATATACTTTTAGAGCTCTGGACTCCAAAAACTCAGCAAAAAAATAATGGATTGGTAGTTGGTAAAATTGTTGAATTCAAGGCTCCAAAAACAAAAAAAGTATCTTGTGAATTTTACCAAAAAAGACGCTCGTTGGTTCAGTTTAATTTGGAATATAAGATTTTAAAAGTCAGTCAAGATGTCTATTCCATTAATTCTGAGCTTTCTAAATCTAGTGCTTTTTTAGCAGCTGCTACTATTAACTATGTAATAAGAAAAGTATCCGAAAATGAGGTGCTTCTTACTGTTCTTGTAAATATCCAACCGGGATGGTTTGCTAAATCACTGTTAACTGATAGTAAGATTGAACCCATGGCGAAGGCTCTCAATGAACAAACATTTAACTCTCTCAGAAACATGGGTCCATCGT
>JAIPKF010000066.1 GCA_021733705.1 Chthoniobacterales bacterium | reverse complement strand
AGGGGATTTTATATGATGAGACACATCCTCTTATTGATTACGATAAGAGCGATCAGAATCATTTTTTTTGGCTTATCCCCTTTTTCCAAAATTCATACAATCCCAGGACATGGATGAGTCATGAGCATACTAACAACACTTTTAATTCCATCTGGTATTCTGAACGGATTCTGAAGCAACTAAGCTACGATAGGCTGCAAGAATACCTTGCTGCTTTTCAATACGGTGATGTCGAGAAACTGAAATTTTCTGATAAAGAGGGAGAGCCGATGTTTTTGTGGTTCAAAAGAAATTTAAAAATATCGACAGAGGAACAAGTCCTATTCTTACAAAAATTATTAGCATCTCAACTTCCAGCGAGTCCAAGAGCACAGGAAATAACACGAAAAATCCTCTTTATCGATGAATTATCGAATGGATGGAAACTTTATGGAAAATATTGCACAGGTCCTCATGATAGCTTTTTAGGCCCCCATGGGGCATGGTTTGTAGGATGGATAGAAAAAGGGGAGCGTCATATTATTTTTGCTTATCACTCCGATGATTCTAAAAATGCTCTCATACAAACTGGTATCTTTGCCAAAGGGATCGTCAAAGAAAAATTAAAAATGATGATTTTTTCTATGAAGTAATCTCATCTCCCCGAAATATCGTATCTAGAGGTATCCTTTATTGAATTGGACAAAATGATTGATGTAGCCAGTTATAAGGGAAACGTTTTCCAGGGCAGTCGGTTGGTCTGGGATTAATTTCTTTATGGGCGTAGACGAGTGCTTGATGCCCTTGGGATCTACCAACACGGAGTCGCAAGCATGTAATCAACTCTTTAAGTACTGCGACCTGTTTTTTTGTTGGTGCATCACGATTGTAATCACCTACTAAACAGATCCCAAGTGAGATGTCATTTAGGTAATCACTAGCCACATGTCCTCCATTAAGCTGAGCGGTCCAGCGATGTCCTATCTCTACCTCCCCATCGCCTGAAGCATGCCCATTCCCAATGACAAAATGGTATGCTAGCCCATTTACCATTTTTCTGACACGACGATGATAAATATCAAAAATGCGTGCATTCCCAGAGCGAGTCCCACTGTTATGAATAATGATATATTTCCATCTGCTGCGACGAACATGAGCCCGTTCAATTGCTCTTTGTGCCGAGTAAGAAAGATAGTGATAAGAATTTGGATAGTGGTGATTTCCAAAAAGCCAGTCGAGGCCATGTGATTTGCTTGAAGTAGGTTCTGGAGGTGGTTCTAATCCTTGATCTGGAATCAGGCCCGATTTTTCAATGACAATAGGATTAGGGTCATTGATAGGAATAATGATATCATGGGAGGTGCTGCTGCTTGGTGCAATGCCGGAAGCTGAAGAGCCGTGGGAGGAGGAAGCATGAGCTGCTGTGGATGTTTTGTGAACACCTGAAGAGCTTTTAGTGCTACGAGTCGAATAAGAATGATGTTTTTTGTGAGATGTTGAAGATGATTTTTTCCTAGGCACCGAAGATTGGTGCGAATGATGCGTGGTTTTTTTTGATTCCAGGAAAAGAGTTTGTTTCTGTTGTTCACTAAGAGTGGCGTAGGCTCTCCCACAGAATCCTCCAAATATGCTTATTAAAAAAAGCAATAAGGAAAAGAGCTGCCGAAATATAAAAGTAGTGCTCATGAGTAAGAAGTGAACTTCGTGATTTTCTCCTAAACTTATTTACATCTCAACTCCTAAACCATTTATTTTTTTATAAAAAATGCGGACTAAGTAAAGGCCGGCAGCAGGCGCCGTGCGCGGTGCAATAGGGGCTTGAGCAGCATGAAGACGTTGCAAAAATTCTCTTGAAGACGTTTTTTCTCGAGCTACATGAATAAGTCCTCCTACAAGCATGCGGACCATGTGGTAGAGAAATCCATTTCCATGAAACACCAAGCTTACCTCCTTTCCACGATGTGCAACCTTAACAGAGTAGAGGGTGCGGATAGTATTTTTTTTAATAGCTCCAGATCGAGCGGTGAATCCTCGAAAGTCATATGTTCCACTTAGAATGCTGGCCATCTCTTTCATTAAAGAAAAATTGAGTGGGCCGTGGATATGCCAGGCACGCTGATAAAGGTGGGGAGGTAAAGTGGAATCATGCCAAAGAAGATAGCGATAGATCTTACTCTGAGCACAAAAACGAGCATGAAATGTTTTTGAAGCATGTTGAGCTCTAAGGATGCGTACCTGGGGAGGAAGTGAAGCATTTAAGGCAGAGCGCCATCGCTCCGGAGAGCTCATTTTTTTTGAGACCTCTCCAAGAGTGACATGAGCTACTTGTGCAAGAGCATGGACACCAGCATCAGTGCGACTTGCTCCATGGACAACAATGTGGTGACCAGAAATATCAGCGAATGCAGATTCTAGAACATCTTGAACAGTATTTTTATGAGATTGACTCTGCCAACCTGCAAAAGAAGCCCCATCATAGGCAATTGTGAGTTTGAGATTCATAAAAAGTAAGAGAAAGTGGGGTTCCCCCGGATATTTCACACTAATCACCTGTGGAGGCCGGGAAGCCAGATGGATGCTGCGTTAGACTCACATTTTGATTTAAACAGTATGTACACATACAGCCCAAGTCACAATTCGAGACCAACGCAGTAATGATGAGCTTTCCACAAGCCGTAATAGATTTAGTGTGAAATATCCGGGTTAAATCTCTTTCTACATACAACTCCTCATAGATTGTTTTTTTGTGAATCCATCCAATCTTGCAGAATTTGTTGAGCTGCTACTTGATCAATGATGGAGCGCTGCTGTTTGCTGGAGCGACCTGCTTCATGGAGGCTGCGAGCCGCAGCAGCAGTAGTGAGTCGTTCATCCCAAAGAAGGACCTTTGCTTCTGTTTTTTTTTGAAGCTCAAGAGCAAAGCTGCTGCATTGTTCCGATGCAGGTCCATATGTTCCGTTCATATTACGTGGTAGACCGACCACAATTGTTGCCACTTTTTTCTCTAGTACAAGATGCGCAATTTCTGTAGCACTCTGAGGCGAGCGAGAAAGGGTTTGCCAAGGATGTGCCATCCATCCGAGTTCATCACTCAATGCTAAACCAATCCTAACGGAACCAAGGTCAACTCCAAGTATGCGATTCATGACAGGTGAGAGTAAAGTATCTCAGTTGAAAAAGTGAGGAAAATTTACCTTTCTTTTATACTTGATTATACAAAGAACTTATGGCAAAAATCTCGACTCCATGAAATCTGGCAAACATCCTGAATATAACGAAACAACTATTATCTGTGCCTGTGGTGCAGTTTATCAAACACGCTCTACTCGGGAGAATCTCAAGATTGGTATTTGTGCAGCATGCCACCCATTCTTTACTGGTGAGCAGAAATTTATTGATACAGCAGGTAGGGTTGAAAAATTTGCTCGTCGTTATGGAAGTGTCAAAGCGACCCGTGCCACAACACCTCGGGCAGCTCACACAGCAGCAGTTACTAAAAAACGATAAAAGGGAACTCTTCTTCAGAGCTCTTATGCTTAAGAAGTTGACTTGTATATAGTACTTTCTCTTCTATTTCCGGTGACGTTTTGTGTGCTATTAGTTACTTAATACTACCATGCCTGTAGATTTTACTTATCTTTTGACCCAGCGCCGTGACTATTTTTTAGAACTAGAAAGTAAGATCAGCTCCCCTGATCTTTTTCAAGATGCCAAACAGGCGTGTCTTTTGTTACAAGAGCATGCCCGTCTCAAGGAGCTTTTAGAGACGGCCAATCAGCTCGAAAAAGCTCGTCATGATCACCAAGAGAATGAGCTGCTCGTAAAAGGAAATGATCCTGAGCTTGCTGAAATGGCAGCTGGAGAACTCGCTGAGCTACAACAAAAAATTTCTATTCTAGAGCAAGCATTACATATTGGATTTTTACCGCCTCAGCCCGATGATGACCGCGATGCTATTGTGGAAATTCGTGCCGGTACTGGTGGATCAGAGGCTGGTCTCTTTGCTGGTGATCTTTACCGTATGTATATGCGCTATGCTGAAAATGCTGGTTTAAAGTGTGAACTTATTGAAGGGAGTGCTGGCGAGATAGGTGGTTTTAAAGAAGTCATTTTTCAAGTAAGCGGGGAACAAGTTTTTCGCAAACTTCGTTATGAAAGTGGGGTTCATCGTGTGCAACGCGTTCCTGCTACAGAAACACAAGGCCGGATTCATACATCAACGGCAACAGTAGCTGTTTTGCCTGAGGCTGATGAAGTGGATATTGTTCTTCGCCCCCAGGACCTTCGCATAGAGGTTTGCCGGTCTGGTGGGCCAGGTGGACAAGGTGTTAATACAACCGATTCTGCTGTTCAGATTTTGCACCTTCCTACAGGAAAAATCGTACGTTGCCAAGATGGCCGTAGTCAGCAAAAGAATAAAGAAAAAGCTCTTCAAATTTTACGAGCTCGTTTATTGGAAGAAAAAAGAAAAGAAGAGGAAGAGAAATATTCTGAACATCGTCGTCAACAAATTGGCACGGGGGGGCGTGAAGAAAAAATTAGAACTTATAATTTTCCTCAAAATCGGCTTACCGACCATCGTATTGGACTCACTCTTTATAATTTAGATCGTATCATGGAGGGAGAGATGGAGGGACTTATTGGAGCTTTGGAGGCTGCGGATTTAGAGCGACGGCTTGAAGAATCTGCAAATAGATTGAATCAAGGATGAGGGAAATAAGGCAGATTAAACAAGATGAGATCTTCCATTTACTAATTTGCCTACTTCTGTATGACCGTTCCAAAATCAGTTTCTCTTTTAGAGGTATTACAGGGAGGAGCTGATTTTTTAAAAAAGAATCAAGTGGAGCAGCCAAGGCTCCATGTGGAGCATCTTCTTGCTCATGTTCTTGGCATTCCGCGATTAGAGCTCTATTTGCAATTTGATCGTCTCTTAAGTGAAAAAGAACTTGCCCCCTTGCGTGAGTATTTACGAAAGCGTAGTAAAGGAATTCCACTCCAGCATTTATTGGGAACTGTGGATTTTTTTGGAAGAACCTTCTCATGCGATTTACGTGCTTTGATTCCACGGCCAGAAACAGAACAGCTTGTAGAACGAGCTCTCAGTTACAAAAATCGAGAACAGATTTTGGATGTAGGTACTGGTAGTGGTGTGATCGCTATTACTCTAGCTCTAGAAAATAAAAAAGCACGTGTGGAGGCCATTGACTTCTCTGCTGAGGCTCTTGCGCTCGCTCAAGAAAATGCACAACGTCATGATCTCACCAACATCATTTGGCATCAGGGAGATCTTTTGGAACCACTTTCTCAAAAAAAGAGTCCTCCCGCGTTTGATCTCATTGTTGCTAATTTGCCCTATATTCCTAAAGAAGAAATCCCGACATTATCTCGTGAAATATCTCATGATCCTGTGATGGCTTTAGATGGAGGTAGCGATGGCCTAGATCTGATCAAGCGTTTGATTGAAGAGGTGCCTGCTTATCTAAAATCAGAAGGCTATCTATTGCTCGAAATTGGAAAAAATCAAGAAGAGGAGGTGATCCATATCTTGAAAAAATATGATTATCACGATATTGTTGCACTCCCCGATTATCAGGGGGTACTTCGATTTGTAGAAGCAGTTCGAATGTAAAAAAAGTGATAATTTTAAAAATCCTTAAGGAGACCTAGTCTACTCCTGTTCCATTTATTTTTTACTCTTCACATTTTCCCAAAAGTCTCTTTTCGTAACCCTTTTTTTAGATATCGATAAACGTTAACACGAATATTTCATACTCAATCTATTCTCGCTTGTGGAAAGCTTATCATTACTGCGTTGGTCTCGAATTATTATTGAGATGGGTGGTAAGGACATATAGAGCCCGGCATCACAATCCTTCGTACGCCTTGTACTAATAAGCTTTGCACGGCGGCGCATGACACTTCAGTATGAAATATCCAGGTTAACAATAATTGATTTGAAATCTTCTCGCTTATTTTAAGTCATTCTCTTTTCTCAACTGGAACCATTATTCATGGATAAAATGATTGTACATGGCGGTCGCACTCTCCAAGGAGAAGTTTTTATTAGCGGCTCCAAAAACTCTGCTCTTCCGATTTTAGCGGCAACACTGCTCACGCGTGATCGCTGTGTTATTGAGAATGTTCCTGACCTAAGTGATATTCATTACATGCTTACCATTTTAAGCATGCTTGGATGTGAGGTAGAGAGAGCAAGTGGAGTTGTTCAAGTGAAGGCATCTCATATTAAAACAGAGGCTCCCTACGAGATCGTACGAAAAATGCGAGCCTCTGTCTGCATTCTTGGTCCCCTCTTAGGACGTGAGCATGCGGCTACAGTCTCTCTTCCGGGAGGGTGTGTTATTGGAGATCGTCCCATCGATTTGCATCTCCGTGGATTTGAAGAACTCGGTGCAACTGTTCAAGTCAAAGGAGGGGATATTCATGTTCTTGCATCCCATCTTCAAGGTGCCACGATCAATCTTCGTGGAAAATATGGACCAACGGTTTTGGGAACAGGAAATATCATGATGGCAGCAGTACTTGCCGATGGAATTACGGTTATTGAAGGGGCTGCTGAAGAACCAGAAGTGATCGACCTTGCAGAAGTATTAACAAAAATGGGTGCAAAAATTCATGGAGCTGGTACGACACGAATCGTTATTGAAGGAGTGAAAGAATTAAGTGGATTTACACACACTGTGATACCCGATCGGATTGAAGCAGGAACATTTCTTATTGCCGGAGCTATTGCCGGAAAAAAACTGACGGTGCGTCATATCATTCCAAAACATTTGGATGCTCTCTTACATGTCCTTCGAGAAGCAGGATTCGATCTTCTCTCCACACAAGAGAGTATTACGCTTACCTCTCATGGTCCTAAGAAGCCGTTGCAAATGGAGACACTTCCTTTTCCTGGTTTTGCTACTGATCTTCAAGCACAGCTCTGTGCGATGCTTTCTACTATCGAGGGGGTTAGCACGATAACAGAACATATTTTTCCACAACGCTTCATGCATGTTGCTGAATTAAAACGGATGGGTGCTAATATTGAACTTAATGGCGCTACTGCAACCATCATTGGAGTAAATCAACTGAGTGGAGCTCCAGTTATGGCTAGTGACTTACGTGCATCTGCGGCGCTTGTTCTAGCCGCCCTTGCTGCTGATGGTCCGACCGAAATTAGCCGAGTTTACCACATCGATCGTGGTTATGAAGGAATAGACAAAAAACTCAACAAATTGGGTGCCCGTATCGAAAGAGTTAACCCGGATATTTCATACTAATCACCTGCGGAGGCCGGGAAGCCAGATGGATGCTGCGTTAGACTCCCATTTTGATTTGGACAGTATGTACACATACAGCCCGGCATCAAAATTCTCGTCCGCCTTACCCCATCAGCCTTCGCAGCCTCCTCGTTACGATCAGTATGAAATATCCGGGTTAACCCGCATATTTCATACTGATTCTGCTGCGGCTTGCGAACACCTGATGGATACTGCGTCAGCTTCGAATTGCTCCTCGGGCAGTATGAAACATACAGCCGTCGTCGCAATCCATCACCCTCCTTGTCTGCATCAGGATTC
>JAIPKF010000065.1 GCA_021733705.1 Chthoniobacterales bacterium | reverse complement strand
CATCATTACTGCGTTGGTCTCGAATTGTGACTTGGGCGGTATGAAACATACAGCCCGGCATCACAATCCTTCGCCCGCCTTGTACTAATAAGCTTTGCACGGCGCCTCATGACGATTCAGTATGAAATATGCGGGCTAGCAGGTTCAAAAAAGCTATTCTAATGAATAATCTCTTTCAAAGCAGCCCTCTCCTATTGTGACCACTCCTTCTCTCAACAAGCCTCAACAGGGCATCCGTATTAACAAATTTCTTGCTTCGGCTGGCTTTGGTTCGCGACGTTCTGTTGAAGAACTGATTCTCAAAGGCTCTGTGGCAGTTAATGGTAGTTTCTGTCGTGATTTAGCAAAAAAAATTGCTCCTGAGGATGATGTTCGAGTGAAGGGAAAACAAGTACGTCAAGCCCCTTTGCGCTACCTTTTACTCCATAAACCAGCTGGTTATATTTGTACACGTGCCGATCGTTTTGCAGAGAGAACTATTTTTGATCTTCTTCCTTCAGATGCAGCAACACTCTTTCACGTGGGGCGTCTTGATAAAGAGAGTGAGGGTCTTCTACTCATCACCAATGATGGCACTTTGTCTCAACGACTTCTCCACCCCTCCCGCGGTATCGACAAAGAATATGAAGTGATCTTGGATAAGCCATTCAACGAAAAAGCAGCCGCGGCCCTGAAGAAAGGAACATGGATCGAAGGAAAGGTTGCACGTGTTGAATCTGTAACCGAACTCGGCCCATGCAAAATCAAACTAGTCCTGCATCAAGGCTTAAAGCGCCAGATTCGTGTGATGCTTGGACAACTCGGTTTTGATGTTAAACGACTTGTTAGAACACGTATTGGCCCACTGAAACTACGCCAATTAGGTTCAGGAAAATATAGAGAACTCACCCTTCAAGAAAAAGAAGCACTCCTAAAACTCACAGCAGGAGCTCATAAAAAATTACCTTTATCAAGTTAACCCGGATATTTCATACTGATCGTAACGAGGAGGCCGTGAAGGCTGATGGGGCAAGGCAGACGAGCATTTTGATGCCGGGCTGTATGTGTACATACTGTCCAAATCTAAATGTGAGTCTAACGCAGCATCCATCTGGCTTCCCGGCTTACGCAGTAGATCGGTATGAAATATCCGGGTTAACCCGCATATTTCATGCTGAATCGTCATGAGGCGCGGTGCAAAGCTTATTAGTACAAGGCGGACGAAGGATTGTGATGCCGGGCTGTATGAGTACATACAGCCCGAGGAAGACTTCGAGCTCAACGCAGTAATGATGAGCTTTCCACAAGCCGTAATAGATTTAGTGTGAAATAGGTGGGTTATCGTCTCTCTATTCGATGAATTTTTACCTTGAACTAATCCGTGAGCATCGATTCATTTATCATCTGAAGTTAGCATTTTATATTAGAATTACGTGATTCTTCGCTTGAACAAAAATCTTCTCTTTTCTTTTTGCATGCTGTTGCTTACTTGCAAAGCAGCTCATGCTGAGCCTTTGGTACATGTTGAGCCAGAATATATCATTGTTACCGGAGGACCTTCACTCATCGAATGGGAGCATTTTAAAAAAACGCCTCATGATCATTGGTGGGCTAATTTTGTCCATGCATCACGAATTCGTTTGAGTGAACTGCGTACCAAGGAGGGTCCTCGAGCTTTGATCACGTGGCTTGTTTTTCGACCTAGCTATGAACGACGTGGAGCACGCCAAGAAAAAAGAGACCTTATGGCTGATATTATTTCAGTCCAAAAAAAATATGACCTCCACCTGGTTTTCTTTAATTCGCATCAGCAGCTCATCAATTATCTCAATCATGGCCAACCACGAGACCGTGTAAAGATCGTCGATTTTGAATATTTTGGTCATTCAAATCGTGCCTGCTTCATGTTTGATTATAGCAATCAAATCGATACTGGTTCCAAAGTTTGGCTACATGAAAAAGAGCTCCATGAAATTCATCCGATCGACTTTGCCCCTCATGCCTTCATTAAAAGCTGGGGATGTCACACTGGAGAAAGCATGAGTAAATGCTGGCGCCGAAATATAAAGCAACCGATGATTGGAGCGATAGGACCAACTGACTATAGTGGCAGCGACGATCCCTCCTGGCATCCTTCACTGATGCCTCACGGACATTGGGCTCAATAATTCAGTTACCCCATTCATTACAGTGAAAACTTCTTCCCCTTTACATCGCGCCATGCTCTTTTTATGGCGTGCAATGCGACTTCGTTGTCCTCTTTGTGGTATTTCTCCTATATTTATTCCACTATTAAAAACCCGTTCGCTACGTGACTGGTTCACCCCATTAGATGGTTGCCCTCGTTGTGGCTATCCCTATGAGCGAGAACCTGGTTATTTTTTAATGTCCATCTGGGCTATCAACTATGGGCTAGGAAGCCTTCTGGGAATTACTATTTATCTTGTTTTAGAGTCTCTTTATGAAATTCCTATTTGGTACTTAATGGGACTCGTTATCATTCCTATCATTCTTTTTAATTTCTTTTTTGCCCGACATGCCAAATCTCTATTTCTAGCAATCGATCTTTTTTGTGATCCTCACATCAAAGAAGAGGGAGATCATGGCCGAGACGATACTGCACCTCAACCGCCACAGCCGATTCCACCAAGTGGAGAAGGCAAAAATATTCTGCAACACAAAGAAAAACGTCTCTTGGCCACAGCAAACAACAAGTAACATGCTCTACCTTGATTACAATGCAACAACTCCTATTGACCCAGGGGTACATGCAGCAATGCTCCCTTTTATGGAAAAGGAGTTTGGAAATCCCTCTAGCATGTGCACTCTCGGACGGACTGCAGCTCATGCTCTCATGGAAGCGCATACCCAAGTGGCACGACTTTTAGGAGCTCGCTCTAGCGAACTTCTTTTTACAAGTGGTGCCACCGAATCAATAGCAACAGCATTTCATTCAGCTCTAAGCGCTGATCCAGCAAAACGTCACATTGTAACATCTGCTACAGAACATAGTGCTACACTCAATCTGTGTCAGGTTTATGAAACTCACGGTTATGAGATCACACAGCTTTCAGTTGATTCCACAGGAATACTCTCACTGGATGCATTAGAGGAGGCAATCACTCCGACAACAGCACTTGTCTCCTTGATTTGGGCCAATAATGAAACTGGCGTTATTTTTCCAATAGAAAAAATCATTGAGATCACACAAAGAAAAAAAGTAACTCTTCATTTCGATGCAGTTCAAGCTATCGGAAAGATACCAATCGATTTATCGACCCTTCCTATTGACTATCTTTCGCTCTCGGGCCACAAAATCTATGCTCCCAAGGGGATCGGTGCACTCTATGTACACCGTCACACTCTCTTTACACCTCTTTTTCCAGGCTCTCAGGAAAATGGACGCCGCGCTGGCACTGAAAATGTTGCTTCCTGCATTGCGTTAGGAAAAGCAGCAGAACTAGCACACCAGATGCTCCCTCTTGAAATGAAGCGTCAATGCGCCTTACGCGATCGCTTTGAAAAAACATTATTAGAAAAGATGGAAGGGGTCTCTCTCCATGGAGAAAAAAGAAATCGCCTCTCCAATACAAGCAACCTCTGCTTTCGCGGGATCCAAGCAGTGGAGGCTCTCCTTCTTTTAGACCAAGAAGGTCTCTGCTGTTCTTCTGGTTCAGCCTGCAATACAAAATTAAAAACCCCCTCCCATGTCCTCTCTGCAATGGGACTTACTCGTGATGAAGTAAACTCCAGCCTTCGCTTTTCTATTGGGCGTTTTTCCACTGAGGAGGAAATAGACCATGCCTTAAATATCATTCCACGTGTGGTCCAAAAACTCAGGGAACTTGCTCTCTGAAATTCTAGATTCCCAAATAGAAGCAATGGCAATGATATCGGGACTTTTTTGAGAATGTTTTTTACAAAACTTCCTCACTCCTCGATGATCAATGGAACATCTGGGTTAATAACTCTCTTTAACATTTTCGTATGCCTGCTAAAATCTTCACTAATAAAGATGCTCAGTTAAAATATCTTAAAGACAAGTGTTGCGCTGTAATCGGTTTTGGTTCTCAAGGCCATGCTCAGGCACTCAATCTCAAGGAGAGTGGAATCAATATTATCATCGGACTTTATCCAAAAAGCAAAAGTCGCTCGGTGGCCTCCAAGCTAGGATTTAAAGTCATGGATACTGCAGAAGCAGTCAAGAGGGCTGATATTATTTTTCTTGCTCTTCCAGATCTCAAAATCGCATCTGTTTTCGAAACAGAGGTAGCCCCTTATCTCACTCGAGGAAAAACTATTTTACTCAGCCACGGTTTTGCCATTCATTACAAAACCATCTCTCCTAAAAAAGAGATTAATGTGATTATGGTCGCCCCTAAAGGTCCAGGATCGATAGTTCGCCAGCAGTTTATTAAAGGAAAAGGGGTTCCTGCACTCATTGCTATCCATCAAGATCCTTCTCAGAACTCCAAAAAAGTGGCCCTTGCATGGGCTAAAGGGATCGGAAGCACACGTGCTGGTGTCTTAGAAACAACCTTTCGTGAAGAGACAGAAACCGATCTTTTCGGTGAACAAACTATTCTCTGTGGTGGAATCAGTGCCCTTATTCATGCAGGCTTTGAAACACTTGTGGAGCAAGGTTATCAGCCTGAGATCGCTTATTTCGAAGTACTCCATGAATTAAAACTAACCGTTGATCTCATTCACGAATCTGGCATTAGTGGAATGCGTTCCTCCATTTCTGAAACAGCAAAATATGGGGATGTCGCTGTAGGACCTAAGATTATCGATGCTTCCGTAAAAAAACGGATGAAACAAGTACTTCATCATATTCAATCGGGTCAGTTTGCCCAAGATTGGATGAATGAATATAAGAAAGGCCGCAAAAATTATCATGCTCTTCTTAAAAAAGGAGAAGAGCATCCTATCGAAACAGTGGGAAAACGCCTCCGGAAAAATAGGAAAAAATAGGGGTTAGGCTAAAAATAGTGACAAAAAAAATCCCAACTTCAATATTGAACTTCCTTGGGAATTGCTTTTATTAGATTACTAGCCGGAGCCCATTTCTGATCATTCCCCTTATCTAAAAGGCCACAACCAATTCCAATTTCTATTTTCTTGTTCTTTTTTTTCTAATAGTGCACCGGCATTACCTCTAAAAACACCTGATAACCCCGTAAGTTTTGCGCCTTGCTTATCAAGACCTTCCAGTCTTTCACCTCTATTAACAAGAGCTTCTAGTGGTTCTGAAACATTCTGCTGCTTTTGTGATGATTTTGAATTGAATGCAACTGCCGTTTTTTTCTCTAATTCATTATTTTTAATCTGAGCAGTGTTCCCAGAATCTTTTCTAGTTTTTGCAGCATAAGTCGCTGAGCTTTTTGATTCTGAATTCTGTTTAGCATTTCCATTTGAATCACTTTTACGACCTGCTCCTACATTTTGATTATTAGTAATTGAATTTTTAATAACACTCGAGGAGCTACTAACATACAAAGTTGATTCACTGTCTTTCGAAGTCAGTCCAAGCGCCACTTGCTCATCGAATGCCAGAAATCGCATTAAAGCTCCCTTGGTGAGAGGAGACCCCATGTCAATTTTTGACTGCATTTTTTCATTAAATTCTTGAGCCCTACCTTTCCTAAAAAGATGTTAATATCATTTACAACCTGTCTAAAAACAGCGTTGTTCTTACTCTCCTCGTCGTTACTTCGAAAGAAGCATCTGAAAGCCATTGTGAGGCTAGAGAAAAATCCTGTTGGTTTCTCCCCACCAGCTACGTATCTATTACCATTTATTGAAACTTCTCTGGTATCCTTATCAAGGTTAAGTATGTCTTTCAACCCTCCTGTGGATGATTGTTGTCCTACTGATTCCATAAAAATAATAATTGATTTTTAGATATCTTAACTTTCAGAACTTGGTTTTTCTTCTACAGTAGTTTCTGCTACCCCCCCTTTTTCCACTCCTTCTACTATGAGTTTCCACTGTTGAGCAACACGTGCAAATTCCTCAACACGCTCCACAAAAGGCTCTCCTTCGATGGAGTTGACTGGAAATTGCTGAGCCAGGTAGACAGTCTGAATATCGGTGCGTGCGCTGAGTGTGCTTCCTGAGGTAGCTGCCCAGAGGAAGTTGGCTTGGGCAATGCTCGAGAGAATGGCCGCTTCAGCATCTATTTGATAGGTTCCGATCTCAGTAAAGAGAAGAACCATCGAGGTCTCTTCCTCAAAGTCAATGGTTATCGTACAACCCTGCTCGAGCTCGAGCACAAGCTGATTGGATGGGAGTGGGTTGGGAAACTCAGGGAGATTACAATGAGCTCGGATTGCTTCTAAAAGTGATACATAGGGTGAAGACATACTAGGAAATGTGAATGGTTTTTAAAAAAAGGGATCAAAAAAAATCCCCTGAATCTAAAGCGAATAATTTATTGAAGTCATTTATTCAATCTAAAAAAAACCAATTTTAAAATTGTACAGATCTCCTTATGCTACTAATTTAAATTTTCCATCGCTCGGATATTCCATGTTCATTGGCCCCGAGTAGCTACAATTTTCAAAAACCTCACATTTTTTTATGATATCAACTATTCAACAATATCTCGGAGCAGAGGCTGATTCACTCCTGAATCACAAATCGACAACCATTGCAAAAGAGCTTTTGAATTTACCCGGGCCTGATTTTGTAGATCGTATTTTTTCTCATTCGGACCGTAACCCTCGTGCTTTGGGAAATCTGCAGAGGATGTATAGTCATGGTCGCCTTGGTGGGACTGGCTATCTTTCTATCCTTCCTGTGGATCAGGGAGTCGAGCATTCTGCTGGTGCTAGCTTTGCAAAGAATCCGATCTATTTTGATCCTGAAAATATTGTACGATTGGCTATCGAAGCAGGATGCAGTGCTGTTGCCTCTACGTGTGGTGTCCTTGGAATGGTGGCTCGTAAGTATGCTCACCACATTCCTTTTCTTGTAAAACTCAACCACAACGAACTGCTCACCTACCCCAACAAGCACCAAGAAATTATGTTTGGGACTGTCGAAGAGGCCTATGATATGGGTGCAGCTGCAGTCGGAGCCACCATCTATTTTGGCTCTGAAGATGCCGATAAGGAAATTGTTGAAGTTGCAGAGGTCTTTCATCATGCTCACGAGCTTGGGATGGCAACTGTCCTCTGGTGCTACTTGCGCAACCCAGCATTTAATAAAGACAAAGACTATCACTTGTCTGCTGACTTAACTGGCCAAGCCAATCATCTCGGAGTCACCATCGAAGCAGATATTATTAAACAAAAGTTACCTGAAAACAATGGTGGCTACAAAGCCCTTAACACTGGCAATTCAAGCTACGGCAAGCTTGATGAGCGTATTTACACAGAACTCACTTCAGACCATCCTGTCGACTTATGCCGCTATCAAGTAGCCAACTGTTATATGGGACGTGCTGGACTTATCAATAGTGGAGGAGCTTCTGGCCAACACGATTTTGCTGATGCTGTTAAAACAGCAGTGATCAACAAACGTGCTGGAGGAACAGGCCTCATCTGCGGTCGCAAAGCCTTTCAGCGCCCCATGGATGAGGGAATTCAATTGATTCGAGCCATTCAGGATGTCTATCTCTGCAAAGAGGTAACAATCGCCTAGCCTGGATGTTTCATACTAGCTCGTCG
>JAIPKF010000064.1 GCA_021733705.1 Chthoniobacterales bacterium | reverse complement strand
CTTCCTCCCTGATTTTATCAGCAATAAGCTCGTAAATACCGATCGGTTCAAAAGCCAAAAAGGAATATCGCCCTGTCTGCTTTTCCTGCACTAATGACTCCAAAATGCACCCTCCCTCTAAAATCGAATCACATTTTTTAAAAAGATCCATCGGAGAAAATGGCACAGAATCATCCTCTAATTTGATCTTTTGAAATACAACAACATGCTTTGTGGGCCCTTCAGGATAGGATCGATGGGCATACTCTAAAAATGCTGTCAATGAGAGCTCCGATATTTTTTTAACAGCATTCATAGATACCAAGCAGGTGAAGATTTTTTACTCTTTTTTGAAGATCCTCTAAAAGAGCCTGGGTGTTCCAGGTGTTTGTTTCCAAAGGGATTTGAAAATCGAGATAAAAAAGATATTCGAAGGCCTTACCACAGATTGGCCGTGATTCGATTTTAGTTAAGTTCACTCCTTGATTTGAAAGAGCTTCTAATACAGAAACGAGAGCTCCTTTTCGATGCTCCAAATTAAAAGAGATCGAACATTTGTGATGTTTTTCCATTAACCCGGATATTTCATACTGGTTCGTCGCGAGGCGCCGCGAATCCTGATGCAGACAAGGAAGGTGATGGATTGCGACGACGGCTGTATGTTTCATACTGCCCGAGGAGCAATTCGAAACTGACGCAGTATCCGTCAGGTGTTCGCAAGCCGCAGCAGAATCAGTATGAAATATTCGGGTTAACCCGGATATTTCATACTGATCGTGACGAGGAGGCCGCGAAGGCTGATGGGGTAAGGCGAGCGATGAAGTCTGACGACGGCTGTGTGTATACACACTGCCCGAGGACCAATTCGAAGCTGACGCAGTATCCATCAGCTGTTCGCAAGCCGCAGCAGAATCGGTATGAAATATTCGGGTTAACCCAGAAGAGCTCTTTTTCTTAGAGAGGAGAACAAATCGTGTGTAATTTTCTAAATCATCCTCCAAGTGAAATTTAAGAACGTTCAATCCATAATATTTTGCTGCAAGTGAACTAGCAATGGCTGCACATGAAGGATCCTCTCCCCGTTTGATTTCTTCAACAGCACCTCCCGTGTCTTGATGAATCACAGCTTGAATATGAGGATGTTTTTGAAAAAAAATCGACATTGCTCCAATGCCTTAGGATGCGAGAAGACTTTTTTAATTTGATCAATGGAGACTCCGGGAAGAGTGATGAGGGAGAGTTCAATACGCCTCTTTATCTCCCTAATAATCGATAGTGATGATTTTCCTAAAAGATCATAGTTCTCATAAATCGATCCAATCAGGCTATTCTCAATAGGAATTATGCCGTATCGGGCCTCTCCTTTTTCGAGTGCCTCAAAAACTTCTGAAAAAGTTTTCCTACCTTCTAAAATGAGATAGCTGCTGCAATGATCTAATGCTGTTAAATGGCTAAATGATCCAGGGGAACCTTGATAGACAATAGAATTCGAGTTTTTCATAGTGACCTTCCAATCGCATTAGCAATTTTTTTTAGCTCCTTGCTTAACTCCACGAACTCATGGGGAAGTAATGCCTGGCTTCCATCGCACTTCGCCACCTTAGGATGATGATGCACTTCGACTAAGAGTCCATCGGCACCTACGGCAAGAGCAGCTTTACAAAGAGCAGGAATGATATCTTTGCGACCCGCGGCATGACTCGGATCAACAATGACAGGAAGATGAGTAAGCCTCTTCAATACAGCGACACTGCTTAAATCAAGCGTGTAGCGGCTCGATGTTTCAAAAGTACGAATTCCGCGTTCGCAGAGAATCACTTGATGATTTCCATGAGCCATCAGATATTCTGCACTCATTAAAAATTCTTCTACCGTGGCAGCAATTCCCCGTTTTAAAATCACTGGTTTACCCGAGGCTCCTACTGCCTTTAAGAGATCATAGTTCTGCATATTGCGAGCACCAATACGAATGATATCGACATGGGCAGCTACTAAGGGGAGAGTCCGGACATCCATGATCTCTGTTTCAATAAGAAGCTGATGTTTTTTTTGAGCATTGCGATGGAGGATCAGGCCCTCCTCTCCCATGCCTTGAAAACTGTAAGGAGATGTTCGTGGCTTATATGCAGAGGCACGTAGTACAGAGACCGAAGCTCCTTCCAGTTCATGTGAAATAGTCTCAAGTTGCTCTTGGCTTTCAATGGCACAGGGACCGGCCATAAGGACAATTTTTTTACCTCCAATTTCTAAAAACCGATTTTGAGATTTCAGTTTTTTTTTGGGGTGGAGAATTTTAATAATCGTTCCATTGGGAGAGCAAAGACGACTCACCATTTTGTAAGGACCTGTAATAGGGATGAGTTGTTGGGAAGAAATCACTTTTTTTAATGCATCGAGTACTACCTCAGAGCAAGAGGAAGAAACTCCAATCCATATTTTTGATTCAGCACGAGAGACCAGGTACTCGAGACGATATTGTTCAAGTATAGTGATGATTTTTTCACACTCTTTTAAAGGAGTTGAGGATTCACATTGGATAAGCATAAATTTTATAATTAAAGTAAAAGTAAAGTTGTGTTCTGGGAGGAGCGTTGTTCACTAGAGGGAGGAATTCTCTTGCGCATGGACAAGAAGAGGCTCAAGAAACACCAAGTAAAAATCACAAGGTGTGATAGGGCTCCGTTCAAAAGAGGACTACGTAAAAACCTTGCAAGAAGGAGATGATACGTTGTGGTGGCAGTAAACTAGACTCACACACAGCCTCTAAAAAAGGCCTCTGAAGTTGGCCTCACCAACAAAATCGAAGAAGATTAAAAAAACAGGCCGTCGCTATCCAAAATGCAAGCAGAGCAATAACGACAGCTGGTGCTGCATTAGAGAATGCGAATGACATGATGGAAATATCTGTTTTCATAGGCGGGAAACTTCATTCTCTTTTTAAGAAAAGTCAACTCTTTTTTTTAATAAAAAGAAAATAAGGAGCTTATTTTTTGGCAACCAGTGCTCGAAATGTAGCTTCGTCAATCACTGTGACCCCCAATTTCTGAGCACGTGCAAGCTTGCTCCCAGCAGACTCTCCTGCCAGTAAATACGTGGTTTTGGCACTGATGCTCGATGAGACTTTTCCACCAGCGCTGCGAATGTGTTCTGCGATTTCATCTCGCGACTGACTTAGGCTTCCTGTGATCACCCAGATCGTCCCTTGCAAGGGACCTTCCGCAGCATGCACCACAGGATCTTCTTCTCCAAAATTGACTCCTGCTCCTTGGAGCTGCTCCAACAGTGCTTTCATCGCTGGTTGACGTAGAGCCTCATCAATACTTCGAGCCATGATTTCACCGATTTCCTCAATAGCACAGAGTTCCTCAATCGAGGCTGCCGATAATTTTTCTATGGTATGAAATCGCTCTGCAAGGGTACGTGCTGCTGTCACTCCCACATGTGGAATTCCAAGCGCTACCAATAAGCGCCAGAGGGGTTGATGACGACTTTGATCAATGGCTTTTAAAAGATTCTCGACACTTTTTTCTCCCATACGTTCGAGCGGCAGAAGTTGCTCTGCATGCAAGTGGTAAAGATCAGCAACACTCTTCAATAATCCCACTTCGATGAGTTGAGCCACTACCGCTTCTCCCAAGCCAGCAATGTCCATCGCCTGACGGCATGCAAAATATTCAATGCGCCGACGCAGTTGTGCAGGACAATTTGGATTAGTGCAGCGTAAAGCCACCTCGCCTTCTTTTTTTATCGCAGTTGTATGACACACTGGACAACGGCGAGGCATCTGAAATATTTTTTCGCTGCCATCCCGCTTTTCTTTCACAACACTCACCACGGCAGGAATCACCTCTCCCGCTTTTTCGATGACAACATAATCGCCAAGACGTAAATCTTTGCGCACAATTTCTTCTTCATTGTGCAAGGTAGCACGCGCCACAGTACTCCCGGCAACCAGGACTGGCTCTAGCTCTGCGACTGGAGTCAAGACTCCCGTGCGCCCCACTTGCACGGTGATGGCGAGCAATCGTGTGATCACTTGTTCCGATTCATATTTAAAAGCAATCGCCCAACGGGGTGCTTTACTCGTGGAACCGAGACGTTCTCGCTGTTCCAATAAATCGACTTTTAAAACAGCCCCATCGGTTTCAAAGACATAATCATGGCGAATGTTCCCCAGACATTGAATTGCTTCTAAAGCCTCTTCAGGGGTCCTGGCATAATTTACAGAAGGATGAGTGGGAAATCCCCAGCTGCGCAATGCCTCTATAAATGCTGTTTGTGTTGGAATCGAATTTCCCTCAAGAGCCCCATAACCATAAAAAATTGCTTCCAGATGCCGCTCTCTCACAATCGCAGGATTGAGCTGCTTGAGGGATCCTGCCGCTGCATTGCGGGGATTAGCAAAGACTGGTAACCCCTCCTCGTCCCGCTCGGCATTGAGCTGAAGAAACATTTTTTTTGAAAGATAGACTTCTCCTCGCACTTCTAAAAGTGTGGGCACCTTTCCTTGTAATACTTTTGGAATATTGGAAATCATTTCGATATTGCGGGTCACATCATCCCCCTTGGCTCCATCCCCGCGGGTTAGTCCACGTATTAATATTCCATGCCGATATAGCAGCGAAATAGCAACACCATCGATCTTAGGCTCTACGGTGAGTGCAATTTTTTCTTCGGGTAAGAGCTTGTAAAGTCGCTTAATAAAATCGAGCACCTCCTCCTCCGAGTAAGTATTATCGAGGCTCTGCATTGGAACAAGGTGCGCTGCACTTTTAAATCCTTGTGATTTCTCACGCACATGCTGCGTGGGAGAATCCGCTGTGATAAGAGCAGGAACTTTTTTTTCTAAATCAACGAGCTCGCGATAAAGCCGATCATACTCGCGATCGGAAATTTCAGGCACAGCCTTGTCATAATAAAGTTGATCATGATACTGAAGCTCGCGGCGCAGCTTTGCTGCATGTTTGATGACATCATCAGGAATTTTTTCTTCTTTGGAAAAATCGAGGAGAGCTTGGTTATCAGACATGGCTAAATGAATTGTGCAACAACCTGCTGCACAAATGCAGCGTCCTGATATTCCTGAGCAAACTTGCGCATGTATTTGAGATTTCTAGGACTAAAACCTTTCATCTCTGGAAACGTGGCATGCAGGTCTTTGCTGAGCTGATCGATAATCTTAGCACCCCAGCCGTACTCTTGTTGTGATTTTAAAATCTCTTTTCCCATGTGGTAATACAAAAGGATGAGTTCCTAGTTAACGCTCCGAGCTGCTTGGTACCGCAAAGAGAGGACGCGTGATTTTAACGTTTCTAAAAATTGAAAATAAGCTTTGCCAACGATGTTTTTATTTTCACTCATGGGAATCGATAATAGGAACTATTCATGTTACAGAACGATGGCATAGAGATAAAGATCGTTGATGAGCAAGAGAGTCTTGATAATAAGAATTTTTGACATCTGATGCTGTTTTTATTAGCATCAAACATCATGAGAACGACCCTCGATCTTGATCTTCCTATTTTAAAGGAACTAAAAGCCTTCAGCAAAAGTAACTCTTTTTCACTTGGAAAAGCAGCGACGGCACTGCTTGCAGAGGCATTATCCGCTCATAAAGCAAAAGCAAAAAAGAAAGCACCTCCGAAGTTTAAATGGCACTCACAAAATATGGGGCCAGCAAAAATTGATATCTCTGACAAGGAGGCTCTTTACAAAATTCTTGATCAAGAATTCTACCCAAAAAAATGAGCTACTCCATTGATGTCAATATTTTTGTCTATGCTTCTAATCCAGCCGACAAAGATTACCAACAACAAGCCATTTCTTTTCTTGATGAGAAACTCAATGAGTCCGAACTTCTCTTCCTGCCATGGATGACCTTAATGAGTTATCAAAGAATTATAACACACCCCAGCGTTTTTCCTCTTCCTCTTACCCCTCAAGAAGCGTGGAAAAATATTCAAGATCTGCTTGCTTTGCCTCAAGTCAGAATCATCGGTGAAGAAGATGATTTTGCTCACCACTTTCTACAAACAACTTCGGGACTTCATGTTCGTGGCAATCTTGTTTCTGATGCACACCTAGCAGCTATTCTACGTCAACATGGAGTGAAGACCATTTATTCTGCTGACAGCGACTTTCGAAAATATGACTTTCTTAAGGTGATTAATCCCCTCAAGTAATTATTTCTCCTCGCACTAAGTCTTCCCAGCTCTGACGACGGCGCACGACAGTTACTTTTTTTCCTTCAATAAGGATTTCAGGTGGCAACGGACGTGCATTGTAGTTGGATCCCATCACAAAGCCATAAGCTCCAGTACTCATAATGGCAAGGCTCTCCCCAACCTCCATACGAGAAAGCATCCGCTCTTGTGCAAAAAAATCTCCGCTTTCACAGACAGGACCAACCACATCGATCTTCTCTAGAGCTCGATTAGGATGGCGTTGTAGCGGCACAATTTCGTGATACCCCTGATAGAGTGCAGGGCGAATAAGGTCATTCATCCCAGCATCGACAATAAGAAAGTTTTTTTTGGGTGTCTCTTTCCGGTAGAGTGCTTTGGATAGCAGAACTCCAGCATTCCCAACAAGAGAACGTCCTGGCTCTAGAAAAATGGGGAGTTCCAACTGCTGAAGTGGTTCCAAAACTGCGCTTGCATAATCTTCTGCCGAGAGTTGTGCTCCGTTTTTTCTCTCCTTCCACCACGCAGGATCACCACTGGCGAGAGCCTCTTCGTATACGATCCCAATACCTCCACCAATACTAAAGAATTCTAATGCATGGCGCTTACGAATACTTTGAATGAGTGGGGTAAGTTTTTTGATAGCTTCTACAAATGGAGTGGCTGTCAAAATTTGAGATCCAATATGCGTTTGCATACCTCGGATGGTGAGATGCGGCAGCGATGCCGCGTGTGTATAGACTTCTTCAGCACGATCGAGGCCTATTCCAAATTTATTTTTATTTTTGCCAGTAGAGATGTAGTGATGCGTTGGGGTATCAACATCAGGATTAACACGAAGTGCAATGGGAGCCTTACATCCAAGCTTTCCGGCAATGAAATTAATGAGATCGAGTTCTCCTTCAGACTCTACATTGAAACAATAGACTCCTTGAGAAAGTGCATATTCGATTTCATGGGGCATCTTTCCAACCCCTGCAAAGGTGCACTGATCTGCTCTCCCTCCGGCTCGAAGCACTTTAAAAAGCTCCCCACCTGAAACAATATCGAATCCTGCTCCCTCTTCGACCAGTAGCCGCAAAATTGCCAAATTACTATTGGCCTTAGTGGCATAACAGATACGGTGCTTCAGTGGAGCAAGAGCCTTGTGAAGACTACGAAAGTTATCGCGGATTGTTGTTGCAGAATAAACATACGCAGGCGTGCCAACTTCTTTTGATAAGGTTTCTAAGTCGACTCCTTCACAATGAAGAGAGTCACTGGTGTAATGAAAGGAATGCATGGGAGAAATAATGAGTAACGAGTAAAGAGTTTATTTCACAGTACAAAATAGCTCTTGTGGTAAAAGAAAGATCATCACAGCGATGGACTTTGCCAGGGGGATGGGCTGACGTGAATAAAACACTTCGTGAAAATGTGGAGCGCGAATGCCTGGAAGAAACAGGCTATGAGGTGAAAGCACACTCAATTGTTTCTATCATCGATATGGAACGGGCTAGCCCGGATATTTCATACTGAATCGTCATGAGGCGCCGTGCAAAGCTTATTAGTACAAGGCGGGCGAAGGATTGTGATGCCGGGCTGTATGAGTACATACCGCCCAAATCACAATTCGAGACCAACGCAGTAA
>JAIPKF010000063.1 GCA_021733705.1 Chthoniobacterales bacterium | reverse complement strand
ATCAAGCCATGCATAACCTCGGCCCATGATTTCAACATGAAGTTGATGCTGCTCAAGATAGAGTTGATTGAGATCGGTGATTTCTAGCTCTCCGCGAGATGAGGGGTGAAGCTGTTCTGCCATCTCAGTAACCTGAGAATCATAAAAGTAAAGCCCAGTCACTGCATAATTACTCTTGGGATTTATTGGTTTCTCTTCAAGTGCAACGGCTCTTCCCTGAGCATCAAAAGAAACCACCCCATACCTTTTAGGATCTTTCACGTGATACGCAAAAACGGTAGCCCCCTCCTTTTGGTTACTCGCTTTCTCTAGCTGAGAGTGAAAATCATGCCCATAAAAGATATTATCTCCAAGAATGAGTGCAGAACTGTTTTTTCCGATAAACTTTTTTCCAATAATAAATGCTTCTGCAAGACCATTGGGAGAAGGTTGAATAGCATATTGAAAATGAACACCCCAGTGGCTTCCATCACCAAGAAGTTTCTCGAAATGAGGGAGGTCATGCGGTGTCGAAATGATAAGAATATCGCGTATTCCAGCAAGCATGAGGGTACTCAGTGGATAATAGATCATTGGCTTATCATAAATAGGAAGCAGCTGCTTCGAAACAACTTTAGTGACTGGATAGAGCCGTGTTCCAGAGCCTCCTGCTAAGATAATACCACGCCGTTGACTTAGCACATTTGGCACAACGATCTCGTCTCTATTGTGTAATATCTTTTGATTTTCTTGATTCATTTAAAATAGTTTTTCTGCTTCAGATGACGCTTAATGCGGTTCTCCACTAGACAATATCTGCCAATTCCAACTATCAGCACACATGGTTCTTAGATCCCGTGTAGCCTCCCATCCTAATTGCTTTTGAGCGGCAGTAGGATCAGCCCAGCAAGCAGCAACATCACCTGCACGCCGTGCTACAATTTCATAAGGAATTTTTTTTTCGGTGGCAGCCTCAAAAGCCTCAACTATCTCAAGCACGGAAGAACCTCTTCCTGTTCCTAAATTGAACGTATAGAGACCCGAAGAGCGCTCTGTTTTTTGAAGTGCAGCCACATGTCCCTCTGCTAAATCCATCACATGAATGTAATCACGAACAGCTGTTCCATCAACAGTTGGATAATCATTCCCAAAAATAGAGAGCTGTTTTCTTATCCCCACAGCAACTTGAGTGATGTAAGGCATGAGGTTATTGGGGACTCCACTGGGAGTTTCTCCGATGAGTCCACTAGGATGAGCTCCAATAGGATTAAAATAGCGAAGGCGTACGATGCTTAAATGGGGATCATTGTGATAAAGGTCTTCCAATATTTCCTCTACCATTAATTTCGAACGACCATAGGGATTCACTGGATGGAGGAGTGATTCTTCATGAAGGGGAGGCTCTTTTTCCTCTCCATAAACAGCAGCTGATGAGGAAAAAATAAGATGCTTTATACCGAAATCCCTCATTACTGCAAACAATGTAAGGGATCCCGCTACATTCACGTCGTAGTATTCGAGTGGTTGCTCTACAGACTCTCCAACCGCTTTCAATCCAGCAAAATGAATCACACTTGAACATTCATATTCTAAAAAGATTTTTTTTAAAACTGCTGCATCACGAATATCACCCTCCACGCAGAGAGGAGCTCCCCCCATCAGTCCCGCTAATCGATCGATAACTGAAGTTTTGCTATTGCTGAAGTTATCGAGGATTAACGGCCTATAGCCAGCCTGAGCCAAGGCCACACAGGTATGCGAACCGATGTAACCTGCCCCTCCAGTGACAAGAATAGTTTTTTTATTCACAAAAATAGAAGCTCAGAGAAAAATAAGTCGGCAGGAATTAATTTTGTGGAAGCAAGGCTTTGTCGACCTGCCAACCTCGAAAAGGAGTCGTCTCTCCTACAGGATTGAGAAGAAGGGTGCGATCAAAATTTTTACTATTCCAATCGATGCCTAGGAAAACATTAGATGGAAGATGTATCAGAAATTCACTTTCACTTGGATAATGACGAAGGAAAGGAATCATACGACGCTCTAATTGATAGCGGTTTTCCGGAGTTACTAGCACGAAAGAACCAGGATATAATGCCATCGATGAGGTTGTTCCTCCCTTAGTAAGAAGATTTTTTTGATGGATCAGAGGCCATGGAACGGTGAGAAAGAAAATGAGTGATGCCAGAAAAAGGAGTATACCAAGATCACTACGAGGCATCGTGGAGGGAGGGGGAGGCAAACTCCTATCCAAAACAAAAAAACGGTGTGCAAGTGCAAAGAATCCAACACCTGCAAGGAGCCCTTGGAATGGGACTGTTGCTGCAAAAGGCCTCTCTGCTGCATCCCAAGGGGGAGCAAAAGGAATGGAAAGAAGGATTCCAACTGTTATTAAGGTCAACCAAAGTGCGTAAGGTCGAAGTTGTTCTCTCTTCCAAAGAGCCACCATACCAATAAATGCCATGATCAACAGAAATGTCGCAAGGCGTGATTCCTGGTGGAATTGAAATAAAGTACGATGGAAAACAGCCTCTTTATAAGCGCGTAGAGCTCCAAGGAAAAGGAGTTGCGGTTGTTCTTGAATCAGTCTTAAATTTTCACGCATCACTAATTTGGAATCCCAATGGGACCAACCCAGACAATCAGACCATTTTCCACCAGTGAGCAAACCGTTCAAGGTAAAGGAAAAATTTTGATTACTAATGACTTTCCCTTCATAGAGGGAATCGGCAAGGATTCTGTTACAATTAAAAGCAAGGAGCACTACGAGCAGTGCAAGAACCATTGCTAAAAGAGATTGAATCAGTCGGCCCCATTTTTTTGAGATTCCTCCTTGCCATCCAAGCCATCCAGAAAAAGCAATGAGGAGTGGCAAAACAACTAAAGCTCCAGGTCGTGCACAGAGGCCTAAGGAGAGCATGAAAATTCCCAATATTACTAAGTAAAAATGTTTCCCATGGAGCCCTCTTAGAAAGGCGGCTAATGCAAGCAACCCACACATTATTCCAAGATTTTCGGTCATGATAAGACCTGCACAGCGTTCCCTAAAAAAAAGCCAGCAAACAAGAGCAACAATACAGGCTCCGGAAGCTCCGATAATACGGGCCGTTACACGTAATGTGACGACAAGTGATCCTGCGAACAAGAGCCCAGAGAGTGCTTCAGCCACCAGCAGGTTGTTCGTACTCATGGTTAAAAGAGACGAAAAATAAGCAGGATAAAGAAAACGTCCATTCATTCCTGTCTGCGTGATTCCATAAATGGCCATCTGGGCTGCTTGGCGAAAATGCATGGCTGCATCACTCCAGGGAATAACACCTGCAAGAAGGAACGACTCATCCGATGCATGGGAAACACCAAAATAAAGTGCTCCTGCAGTAATCGGCAATAATGACAAAAGTAGGGTTAAAAGCCTTCCCCTCCAATCTCGAAAAGCACTCGCAATACCAATCGCCACAGCCCAGAGCAGGGAGGGCCAGAGTGCGAGAAAAAATTGATCGGCAAAATAGATAGGCCAAAAAAGAGCCGTGAGGCTCATAAGACAAAAAATAGATGCTGCGTAGATTTTATTCACAAAGATAAAAAAACTGACATGCGGATGAGGTTACACGAATTTCAATTTTCTTGCAGCAAAGGCAAGCATTTTGAAAAGCAATACTCCATGGCTCCAACGGCTAATGTTGGTTGATCCATAGGTTCTTTCGCGATAACGCACAGGAATATCACGAATATTGAGATTGAGTTTACTAGCCCCAAAGAGGAGATCGAAGTCACCAAAAGGATCAAAATTTCCAAAATAATCTCTATTGGCTGCAATTTTTAAATAATTCTCCCGGGTGAGGACTTTAGTGCCACAGAGGGTATCTTTGACTTGCTGCCCTAGGAGCCATGAAAAAGCGATACCAAAAAATTTATTCGCACAAAGATTCAAGAATTGCATTGCTTTCTCCTCCATTGGATAAACCAGGCGACTTCCATTAGCAAATTCACAATGACCACTCGCAACGGCATGATAAAACTTTGGAAGATCCTCAGGAGGCGTTGTTAAATCAGCATCCAAGATCATCAAGATCTCCCCCTCTGCCATAGCATAGCCTGTGCGAACGGCATCCCCTTTTCCCCGACCTGACTGCTGCGTAATTTTTATACATGTTTCAGGATGATCTTGCTGGATTTTTTGAATGGCCTCCCAGGTATCATCAGTGGAATGACCCTCCACAAAAATAAATTCCATCCAGGAACCCATCTTTGGAGTGCGTGCGAGTGCTGCTGCGATATTTCCTGATTCATTCCGTGCAGGAATAATAATGGAAACACTTTTAGAGCTTCCGGAGGATGAGGGCCGTGGACGTGCAATAAAAATAAGAGTAAGACAACACCACGGGAGAAGCGGGGCTACATAGCGATTGAGAAAGGAAGTAATCAATGGAATATCGATAGGACAGAGAATACGTGCTTCGCCTCGAATGATCTCCCATGATGCTAACTCGAGAAGATTTTCTAAATCATGGCGTGAAAGCCAATTGGCAGGGGCCTCTGAAACACGAAGGCCAAAAAATGTTGCTAGTGAAAGTACTGGACGCCAAAGCGTATTATAAGAATTGATGACAAGCCGCGTGGATGGGGTTGCATAGGAATGAATTTTTTCTAACACAACTTGAACATCCTCTACACGATGAAGTATGTCAGAGAGCACGACATAGTCAGGAGGGAAAGGGGGAATAAAATCTTCTCCACAACCCACAAAAAAATCAGACCCGGTGTTTTTAGAAACTGCATCACTTATCGATTCTTCATTGGAATCGACCCCCATTTTTTTTCTCCCATGAAGCATGTTGAGTAAAAAACCAGTCCCACATTCCATTTCAAGAAGAGAAGCCTCCTTGGGAATGATGAGATTGAGATAGTGAGCAACTGTTTTTCGATAAGAACGGGCAAAGAAGGATAAGCTTTTTTGAAAGACAATCATTACCTTTGGACTATACCTTGACAAGAGACTCTTGCAATCTCATTGAACAGATAGTATAACCCGCATATTTCATACTGGTTCATCGCGAGGAGACTGCGAAGGCTGATGGTGAGAAGGAAGGTGATGGATTGCGACAACGGCTCTATGTTTCATAATACCCAAGGAGCAATGCGAAGCTAACGCAGTATCCATCAGGTGTTCGCAAACCGCAGCAGAATCGGTATGAAATATGAGGGTTAGGCAGGTCGTTAGTTTAAAAGGCAAAAACCTTGCTTATGCATAGTCATGATCTTGCTATTGAGCTAGGGTGTAGCAATGAACTCTATTTGTACTTTACCTCAAAAACGGGATCTCCTGCGGAGGGTTTATTACTTAGCCCGCATATTTCATACTGGTTCGTCGCGAGGCGCTGTGAATCCTGATGCAGACAAGGAAGGTGATGGATTGCGACGACGGCTGTATGTTTCATACTGCCCGAGGAGCAATTCGAAGCTGACGCAGTATCCATCAGGTGTTCGCAAACCGCAGCAGAATCGGTATGCAATATGCGGGCTAGCCCTATTACTTGCTGTCGGAGCCTATTTCTACGGTTTAGGTAGCGATCATATTGCTACCAATGGGGATGAACTCCTCTATGCTCAAATTGCGAGAGCTACTGCTGAGAGTGGCCACTGGCTTCCCTTAATCTCCCCTATTCCACGGCTACAAAATACAAAACCACCACTCCTTTTTTGGCAAGGAATCCTCTCTACTCATGGAGCTCACGAGTGGACACTTTTCAATCTACGCTGGCCCAATGTTCTCTACACGGTCTTGACAGCGCTTATGATTGGGTTGATCGGCAAACATCTTTTTAAAAAAAGAGAGGCTGGATTCCTCGCGGCTCTTATTTTTCTTAGTTTCTTTGGCATATTTCGCTATGGACGTTGTTTTCTTACGAGTGCCCCCGAGGTCTTTTGGCTTTCACTTCCCTGCTTTCTGGTGCTTGCCTGGCCGCACTCCATGCGCCCATGGAGTGCCATTCCTTTGCTTGGAGTAATTATTGGCATTGGGTTACTTTATAAATCATTCATTCTAGTCATACCTGTAGTAGCTGTTTTGAGCTGGTGGTCACTTCAAGAGCGAGAGTATCGATTAAAACCTTGGATCCAAGCTGATCTTGGAAAGTTGATGCTAATCACATTAGTCTCTCTAGCTATTTTTAGCCTTTGGTTTTTCCTAGATCCAAACCCTCAGGCCATCTTGGAGCATTTTATTGTGAAAGAAAATTTTGGAAAATTCGATCCAGGCAGCAGAAGCTATCTCTATAATTTTTTTATTGGAAACTCTAGTATCTGGCGCAATGTCATTGCCTACCCGTTCAATGCGGGGCTTCTTGCTCCAGCAGTCGTAGCTCTTTTCATCCTTTCTTTTAAAAACTGGGGTCAGGCTACCACTGTTGAAAGATCTCTCTGGATCTGGCTGATGACACTTTTTATTATTTTCTCGTTGCCTAACCAGCGTGATGAACGTTATCTGCTCCTCGGCATGCCTCCTCTGGCACTTCTCCTGGCCTCTTATTGGGATAGAATTCCACGCTGGATCTTGGCATTATCCCTACTTGCTGTTGGCGTGATTGCGGCTGGACTTGGGGCTCTAGGACTCTTGTTACAACATCATCTTGCAGCTACCCCATGGGGCCACTACCACTATCACCTCTCTTATTGGATGGTGATTTTTGCTACGATTGCAGTTGTCCTTATTGGAGTTATGAGGCCTTTTTGGACACGAGCCCTAGTCTGCCCTGGAATTTTCTTACTTTATTTTTGCTATGCCTGTTTTTTAGGGCCTTTTGATGGACCGATGGGACACTTTAATTCAGCTTCTCAGGAACTTGCAGTTAAAAAACGCATTTGGGTTCCGATTAACTTCAATGCACGTGAGGAATCGTATCGATTTCTCTTACCTCATCCCTACGCCTTAATCCCTTACGACTACCAGGCTTCAATCACTATTGATGCGATGAAAAGAAAAGTCCCTCGCTTTATCATTAGCCTGCCACTCACGGATCAAAGCGGAGAGAATCTTCAAAATGCTCTTCTTATTGGAAGACGTCTTAACCTCATTGATCGTTTTAATGCTCAAGAAACCCAAGCGATGCTTCTGGGAAATATTGCCCCCTATCTCTTTCATCAAGATTTACTCATCGAAAGAGAAGCTGAAAATGCGACTCCTGCGGCCTCTCGTTAACAAAAAGAGATCTCATCCCCATTACCAGTGCAAGTAGAGCATAAATGGGGTCAATGAGGTAGTCCCAGAGATTGGTTGTTTCTTGGAGCTGAAAATCAAATGCTGCTAGAGCTAGTAGCATCAGAATGGCAAAACGATTTTTAGTAACAAGGAGAAAAAAAGTAAGGGTTGCAATCGCTATTAAAAAAAATTTATTTTCCCAACCCCAACAATAAGGATCGATTGGACCTAGACCGAGTGCTGCTGGATATAAAATAAGGCTACTGAGTATTCCAAAAATCCATGTTGTCCTCCACTCCCAATGTGAAAAAAGAGTGCAGGAAAAAAGCCTCTCTATCATAAGTACTAATAATAAACCAACAAGTGGTAAGCTCACCGGCCCCATCAAACTACCACTCCAGACCGATAATGAAAATCCTCTGATAGGAAGAAGTAGAAGTACTGCAACGCAAAAACCGACGATAAAAAAAAGAACACGAGGAGAAGAAAAGAATCGATTCTTTAGAATTTTTTTCTGCAGTACCAGCATGATGAGGAGCCAGGGGAGTAGTCCTGAGACAATAAGAGAAAGCATATTTTTTGTGTGTTCCATCGTTTTTTAAGCAAGTAAGAAGAGATTTAACCCGGATATTTCATGCTGAATCGTCATGAGGCGCTGTGCAAAGCTTATTAGTACAAGGCGGGCGAAGGATTGTGATGCCGGGCTGTATGAGTACATACCGCCCAAATCACAATTCGAGACCAACGCAGTAATGATGAGCTTTCCACAAGCCGTA
>JAIPKF010000062.1 GCA_021733705.1 Chthoniobacterales bacterium | reverse complement strand
ACTCAAATCAGGGGAGTATAGAAAAACTTATATCGATGAGGTAGCCAAACGTAATGTGGAAAAGACCATTCGACTGATTTACGAAAAAAGCAGCTCTCTTGCTCGTGCTGTCGATGAGAAGCGCATCGCTATTGTGGGAGCCTTTTATGATGTCTCTACAGGAAGGGTAGAATTTTTTTGAAGATCTGTTATAGCTAATTTCTTCTCTTCTGCAGTATGCTCTTTGATCCTCATTTTCTGAATAATAAATCATGGCTCTTTCCAAAATAGACCCCTCCCTCCATCAAGCCAAAAAGCCTGACTGGATCAAGGTGCGCCTTCCCTCCAATCCTGTTTTCTTTTCTACCAAAGCACTGATTTCTGATCTGCGTCTTCATACCGTTTGCGAAAGTGCACAATGTCCCAATCGTTGGGAGTGTTGGAGTGGGGGAACAGCGACCTTCATGATCGCTGGGGATCGCTGTACACGTGCCTGCGGGTTTTGCGCAGTGAGTACGGCCAAACCATTAGCCCTTGAGCAGGATGAGCCCGAGCGTGTCGCTGAGGCTATTAAACGCATGAAACTCAAACATGTGGTCATCACTGCTGTTGCTCGTGATGATGTACAGGATGGAGGAGCTCTCCATTTTGCCAAAACCATTGAGGCGATCCGTACAATGGATCCGACGATCATTATTGAAATTTTAACACCCGATTTTAATGGTAAAGAGGCATCGCTTCAAACCGTTATCGATGCACGGCCTCATGTTTTTAATCACAATCTAGAGACGGTAGAGCGGCTTACTCCACTTGTGCGTTCCCGTGCCAAGTACCGTTTGTCACTCGATTTTCTAAAACGAGCTCGAGATCTTAGTGAGCTTGCAGGATTAAAAATGTCTACTAAGAGCGGATTGATGTTAGGCCTGGGAGAGACCCAAGAAGAGATTTTCCAAGCTATGGATGACTTACGGGAAGCCAATGTATCAGTTCTCACTCTAGGTCAATATTTACGACCCACAGCAGAGCATCTTCCAGTGATTGAATATATCACTCCTGAGACCTTTGATCTTTATGGAAAGATTGCCCGAGAGAAGGGATTTACTTTTGTAGCTAGTGGCCCGCTAGTTCGAAGTTCTTATCATGCTTCGGACTTTAACCCGCATATTTCACATTAGCCCGCCTATTTCATACTGATTCTGCTGCGGAGACCGGGAAGCCAGATGGATGCTGCGTTGAGCTCGAAGTCTTCCTCGGGCAGTATGTACTCATACAGCCGTTGTCAGACTTCATCCCTCGCCTTACCCCATCAGCCTTCGCGGCGCCTCATGACGATTCAGTATGAAATATCAGGGTTAACCCGGATATTTCACACTCAATCTATTACGGCTTGTGGAAAGCTCATCATTACTGCGTTGGTCTCGAATTATTATTGAAGTAGGCGGTAGGGACTCATACAGCCCGGCATCACAATCCTTCGCCCGCCTTGTACTAATAAGCTTTGCACCGCGCCTCATGACGATTCAGTATGAAATATCCGGGTTAATCTCCATTGCTATTATCTTCTTCTACAGATTTTTCCTCGCTGTTATTTTTGGAAGATCTTGCTTGATCAGTAGTATTCTCTGTTTTGCTTTTACCATAAATTTCATGTAGCACCTTTCTAATAAGAGGTGCTGCATGGCTTCCTCCATGAATCGTATTATCTCCAGGGTCCCCTTCATAAAGAGCTGCAAAGGCATACTGAGGGTGTTCTGCTGGTACAAATCCAGTGAACCAAGCTGCTGTGCGTTGTTTGTTTTGTGGGCCCCACTGAGCTGTTCCTGTTTTTCCTGCAACATGGATTCCTTCCACCTGAGCTCGATGGGCTGTTCCTTGAGCATCCTCAGTCACATCAATCATAGCTTCTCGAAGGTTCGAGATGACCTCAGGTTTGATTTGTAAATCTGCTCGCAACCGGTCTGGATACGCGGCAATTACTTTGTTGTCGGGGGTTTGAATCTGTTTAATCAGGCGGGTTTGATGAAATTTCCCTCCTGTGGCAACAATCCCAGAGAGTTGAGCCATTTGCAAAGGAGTAATTAAAATATCCCCTTGGCCTATGCTCATATTGGCCACATCACCAGGAAGGATTTTGCGATGATGAACACGAAGCATGTAGGAATCATCAGGAATATTTCCTTTGGCCTCCGATTTGAGAGGAATGCCTGTGCGCTGGCTAAGGCCAAGATTACGGGCCCATCTAATGATCGGCTCGGCTTTTGTTTTTAAGCCACATTGATAAAACCATGTGTTGCACGATTGGGTAAAGGCTTGAACAAATGTTAGCTTTCCGACATCTGTTTTCTTCCAATTGTGAAATACAAAATTGCCAACCTCTAAGGTGGCCGGTCCACGAAAAGTATCTTTTGGAGTGATGATCCCCTCTTGTAAGGCAGTAAGTCCAACGACAATTTTGAAAGAGGAGCCAGGTGGATAGGCAGATCGAAAGGCTCGAGGCAGTAGTGGGACCGCTGGGTCTTTATTGAGCTTTTCAAAAAGCTGAGGATTGAGTATCGGCACAAAATCATTGGGGTTAAATCCTGGGTAAGAAGCCATCGCTTTGATCTCCCCGGTATTCGGATCAAGCATTACGATCGCCCCTTGTTTGCAATTTTCACGCAGTACCTTTTCACAAAGATGCTGAAGGTTTTTATCCAAAGTGGTAATCACATTATTTCCAGGAATAGGATGCTGGGTAATGCGTTCAGAATTTTTCTCCCCATGTTCATCATAGGTATTGGAAATATTTCCTGGATGTCCTTTCAATTGATCATCAAAAATCTGCTCGATTCCTTCGCGTCCTTCACTTTCTGGAAAAATGAGATCTTTGTTTTCAATAGCACGCACCGAGAGTGGTGCTGTTCGTCCCGTATAACCAATGATATGGCAGGCTAGCTCCCCTTCAGGATAGAAGCGCGTGTAGGTTTGACGAATGATCAAACAGGGGGGTAATCCACGTCGCACACGTGCCAGTTGGGTAGGCGAGAGATCTTCAATAAGGTCGAGCGGCAAAAGTCCCCGGCGATGATAATGTTTTAGAATCGCTTTATCACTTAGATTAATCGGCTGTTTTAATATTCCTTGAGCAAACGTGATATATTGTTTTGCGAAGCTTAAGGCCTGGGCATCGGTGAAGTGAAGGGGGGTAGGAAACTGAAGGGCAAGATTAAAGCTTAGTGAATTTTGAGCAAGCACATCACCGTGACAATCGGTAATTTGTCCCCGTGGTGCAGGAATAGAAAAATAAAAACTTTTGGCCTCCCGTTGTGTTTCCCAAGTCGGTTTGGGATTTTCAAGAAGAGAACTTTCTTCAGCGAACAACAAGCGAGGTAGTGCTAAAGAAAAAAGAATGATGAAATAGAATCTATTCACAGTAATGAAAGAAAAAAAAGAGAGTGAAGTAATGGGACTATTTCATACTAATTTTGCTACTGCTTGCGAGAGCCAAATAAATTCTGCCTCATGCTCGAATCGTTTAATCCGGATATTTCACACTCAATCTATTACGGCTTGTGGAAAGCTCATCATTACTGCGTTGGTCTCGAATTGTGACTTGGGCTGTATGTGTACATACTGTCCAAATCAAAATGTGAGTCTAACGCAGCATCCATCTGGCTTCCCGGCCTCCGCAGTAGATTAGTGTGAAATATCCGGGTTAACTCACTTGCATTCACTTGCCACGATCAGTATGAAATATGTTTAATTCATCAACTGTTGGCACTCACAAAAAAGATCGACTCGGAGCGTCATTCGTTGCAACCTCGTGTGATCTTACTATGGATGGGGTTTTTCTCAATAATCAAACTTCCTGCATTTTGTGTGACAACCCTCCTGTTTGTTACGAAACTTCCTGGCTTGGGCGTATCAGTTATGAAAAGGGTCTAACTTTTCAAGAGACTCTTGTGGCTCAAAAGATCGCTGGGGATTCCAAAAATTATCTCCTTTTTTTAGAACATGAGCCTGTTTACACCATGGGACGGAAAAGAGATGACTCGAGTCTTGGAGTAGAGCTGCTGCCCTACCCCGTTCATCGTGCTGGTCGTGGTGGGGAGGCAACCTACCATGGTCCGGGACAGTTAGTCTGTTATCCCATCCTAGATCTTTCTATTTTCAAAAAAGATCTCCACGCTTATCTTCGTTTTTTGGAGGAGGTAATTATTCAGACGTTGATACACTACAGGATTCCTGCAGAGCGGCGTGAAGGTCTCACTGGTGTTTGGGTTGGAAATAGCAAAATTGCCTCTCTTGGTATTGGAGTTCGCAAGTGGGTCAGCTTTCATGGACTTGCCCTCAATATCTCTGGAGACCTCTCTCCTTTTCAAAAGATTACCCCTTGTGGTATCCATGGAGTTACCATGACCTCCATTGAAAAAGAGGGTAAAGAGTCAGATATCCACTTCATAGCTCCTTCACTCCAAGAAGTGGCAAAGCAGCTAGATGCAGTATTAAGAACATGGATCAGATGATTTCTACCGTTCCTTAGAAAAGCTACTCTTCCCTAAAAGAATTTTTTCAACAGATCTTAAAGCTCATGGCATTACTAATAGGTAGAGAGAATATAAATTCAAACGATTTCAAATTTAGTGGTGATTCTACTGCTGTTCAAAAGCTTCAAGAATTATCAAATCATTACTCTCTAAGAGATGGAACATTGAAGCCGGGGACGCTGCGGCTTGTTAAAAATTGGGATGGTACTATTCAGCTAAAACGAACCCAGTGGTATCATTTTTGGAATTCAAGTCTCTTTGGAACTCGTGATACATCGAGGGCAGAGACCTATGTCAAGTCGTTGATAAAAAAAGCGTATGAGCGTACCAATCCTTTTCTGCCTGAGGAGGTTCAATATAATAAATATACAACAAAAAGCAATACTCTTAATTATTTTCTCTTATCAAAAAATCAAAAAGGTCCAGTAACTACAGAAAATCTCTCAAAGGTATTATCTTTTCGCCATAAGATTGATGTTAAAATTTCCGAGGCTAATAAAAATGAGTATGCAATCAAGAAGTGTCTAGATAAAGAGGGAATTACACTTCAAAATAGGATAGGCGCAGGAGGAATGGGATCGGTTTTTAAAGCCACAGTGAATAGGGATACAATAGATTATGTTTTTAAAAGTGAGTTTCAACTAAAGTATTCTCCTATCTCTAATTCAGAAGGATTGCCCTTTCATCGACGTGGAGATTTAGCTGCAAGCTGTCTGAAAGAGTTAAAGCATATGACAAAACCGATTTTTGTCATTGTGGCGCTTCAGAAAACAGTTTCATCTCCTGCTGAATACCATTATCTTCCTGCTATGGAGGCAGAGTCTTTCGTAAAAGAAATTGCTCAAGCTCATCCTAAAGCACAAGTAGCTATTGCTGGACAACTTATGGAGCTTGCTCCTGGGCGTGAGCTTTATAAATGCATTTATGGAAAAGAAGGTGATCAAGTAAGTTTTGATCCATCAGAAAAACCTTTTAAACAAGTGATGCAGGGATTGTTCACACATATGAAAATAGCAATGGAAAACAACTATCTCCATCGTGATATTAAAGCTGAGAATGTCATGATCAATAATAATGACAATAAAGACTATGAAGTCCGTTTTATTGATGGTGGGTTTGCAGCATATGGAGGAAGAGGAAGTAATGAGCTTCAATTAGAAAACTGCACGGGTACTATTATATACATGTCACCACGTGTATTAATTAATGGCAGACAGCATAAAACTACGCGTCCCTACGGAGCAGAGGTCGATTTTTATAGTACAGGAATGCTACTATTAGAAATGATTGATAAAGATTCTTTTGAAACAATTCATAAAAAGGAGGCAGGTAAAAATTTTGGGGCTTTTGCACAATCGCTAGCCAATGATTTAAAAACAAATCCCCCTTCGACAAAAAACTACCTAGAAGAATATTTAAAATCTGCTGGTGCTAATTCCACTGTTTCAAAAAAACTCAATGAAAACCCATCAGTTAAAAATCTCATCGATTTGTGCTTTGAAGCTTCCAAGGGAGGGGAAAGTGGTAAAGAAGCTTTTGAACAATGGAAAACAGCTTTTCAAACATGGAAGGAAAATAATCGTGCTATGCTGCCACTAACATGATCCTTAAAGTAATAACTCCTATCTCAATCCAAGAACTTCAGTATCATCACAATCATTTCTCAACTCGTATCCACAATTATGAATGACCTAACTACAACAAGATATTTTGAACTGCTTACAACGTTTCTTAAGGCTATTGGTCAAGAAGAAGCGATCGGATCGATCAATAAGGAGGAGGGAATTGTGGAGTGGGAAGTAAGGAATCTTCTGCTAAGAGTGATTCCTCATCGTCTTAGTGAGGAGGAAGTTTTAGAAAATCAAAGTGAACCTGATTCCATTATAGTTGAAGCAGATCTCATGCTGCTTGATTTAGAAAATCGAACAGTCAATCACGATCGTTTCTTAATACTCCATCAGCTCAATGCTGTGAGTCGGGTGACAACTGGGATTGTGGCTTTTATCACTGATGAGGGAATGCTCTTTATTAATAAAATAGTTCCTCTTGAAAAATTAGATCAAGAGGGGCTTGCAGGTCACATTGGAAAAGTGATCAAGGCTGCTGAAGATCTTTATGAGGGGTGGAATGAATTAGGCGATGCTTTCGACCCTAGTGAGGTATTTTTGAAGGAAGAGGAGGAAAAAGCTTCTCTTTCCCTGGATCAAAGGGCCTAGCCCGGATATTTCATACTAATCACCTGCGGAGGCCGGGAAGCCAGATGGATGCTGCGTTAAACTCACATTTTGATTTGGACAGTATGTACACATACAGCCGTCGTCGTAATCCATCACCTTCGTTGACTCGCTCGCTCCTGCTCGTCTTGCCCTTTCAGGGCTGCCCCCTAAAGCCAGTGCAGTCTCCCCCGCGGTCTTCCGACCGCCGGTGGTTTCTGCATCAGGATTCGCGGCGCCTCGCGACGAACCAGTATGAAATATGCGGGCTAGACTACGCAAAGAAAGGATTCTTCATGCGTTCTTCTTCAACGGTTGTCAGAGGTCCATGGCCTGGGGCTAGGAGGGTTGCTGGGGAGAGCATGAGAATGTTGTTGTAGATACTTTTTAGGCCAGCGGCATAAGAGGCAGGGGGCATTCCTCCCACGGAACGAGCAAAAATGGCATCTCCCACGATAGCAATCGGTCGGAAGAGTCCCTCAATGAGGTAGGTTGTACCTCCTGGAGAATGTCCAGGAGTAGGGAGTGCTTTTATCGAGATCCTTGAATCAAGCTGATAGGAAAAATCGGGGGTGAGGGGGTATGTCCCATCAATCAGTTCTGCAGGATCGATCCAAGCAGGGACCTCTTGTTTTTTTTGAAGCTCAGCCAGTCGAAGGGTATGGTCTGCGTGGGAGTGAGTTAAAAAAATCGCCTTCAAAGAGAGATGATCTTGTTCCAATTTTTCTAGGAGGGGCGTTAGATCGGCTCCTGTATCAAAGGCAACAGCGTGGTGATTCATCTGACTCCAGAGGAGATACGAGTGAACCTCCATGCCATGATAGAGGGTTGTGAAGCAGTGAAAATCTTTTGGTAAGGTGGGAACGAGAAGATGAGAGGTCTCAGCTGCAACCATGACAAGTTCGCGGGGATGAAGTCCCAAAGCGGGAGCAATGGCAACGAGTGTTGCATCATTACGCAGCCCCTCTAAGAGGGAGGTGATTTTTTCTTGGGGGATTCCACTCTTCTGGGCCAAGGTAAGGGGATCCAAATTCAATCCTCGTATCGCTTTGAGAACAATGTCGAGCCAGGTGTCTTCAAGTGATGTCATCATTGTTATTGATAATTTAAAATATCCGGGCTAGCCCGCATATTTCATACTGATCGTGACGAGGAGGCAGTGAAGGCTGATGGGGCAAGGCAGGCGAGCATTTTGATGTAGGGCTGTATGTGTACATACTGTCCAAATCAAAATGTGAGTCTAACGCAGCATCCATCTGGCTTCACGGCTTACGCAGTAGATCGGTATGAAATATGCGG
>JAIPKF010000061.1 GCA_021733705.1 Chthoniobacterales bacterium | reverse complement strand
CTCCCCCTGTTGCCCCATACATCACTGTATTACCGATGATACTATTATTTTTGGCGATAAAGTGATGTCCAGGACGTGGTCGAATGATGATTTCACCACCGCTCATTGATTTTCCAACGTAGTCATTGGCCTCCCCAGTAAGGTAAAGGGAGATACCAGAAGCAAGAAATGCACCTAGACTCTGCCCTGCTGTTCCCTGGAATTCTAAGGTTATGGTTCCCTCTGGAAGGCCTTCCCCACCGTATTGATAGGCAATCTCTCCAGAGAGCTTTGTTGCAAGAGAGCGGTTGGTGTTATCTATTTTGTAAGAAAGCCGCACCGGTTTTGCATCACGTAAGGCCTCTTCAGCATCCTGAAGAATGATATCGTCGAGGGGTTGATCATGCTCAGGATCATTTCGTTCACGGGTAGCATAGCGAATCGCTGTCGGATCATCTGCCACCACATCAGTAATCATACGGCTCAAATTAAGTTTGTTTGCCTTAGGATGATTTTCAATAGGTCTTTGACGCAGGTGTTCTGTGTGGCCAATCATTTCATCAATGGTTCGAAAACCAAGACGAGCCATGATTTCACGGACTTCATGGGCGACTGCATTAAAAAAATGAACCACATTTTCTGGCTTCCCTTTGAATTTGGCACGAAAGCGCGCCTCTTGTGTGGCAATACCGACGGGACAATTATTTAAATGACATTGACGTACATAAACACATCCCATGGCAATTAATGCTGCTGTTCCAAAGTTATATTCTTCAGCACCGAGGAGAGTGGCATAAATAATATCTTCTCCTGTGCGCATGCCTCCATCGGTGCGTAAGGTAACACGGTTGCGTAGTTGGTTGAGAAGCAAGACCTGATGCGCTTCTGAAAGTCCCAGTTCCCATGGCCCTCCTGCATGTTTGATAGAACTTAGAGGGGAGGCCCCTGTTCCTCCTTCATGGCCACTGATAAGAATAATATCGGCATGAGCCTTGGCCACACCGGCGGCAACGGTTCCTATCCCACTCTCAGCAACAAGCTTCACACAAACACGAGCACGAGGGTTGACCTGCTTAAGATCATAAATAAGTTGCGCTAAATCTTCGATCGAATAGATATCGTGATGGGGAGGGGGTGAGATGAGTGTTACTCCAGGAACAGAGTGACGCAAGGTTGCGATATAATGATTCACTTTTTGCCCAGGGAGCTGTCCTCCTTCTCCAGGCTTGGCCCCTTGAGCCATTTTGATTTCAATTTCTTTGGCGCTAGCCAAGTAGGCAGCACTGACACCAAAACGTCCTGTAGCAATTTGTTTAATAGCACTATTGGCCCAATCGCCGTTTTCAAGACGCTTGTAACGCATCGGATCCTCTCCTCCCTCTCCAGAATTCGATTTACCACCAATCCGGTTCATCGCAATAGCTAAGGTTTCATGAGCCTCGGGGCTCAGTGCGCCTAAGGACATTCCTGCTGTCGTAAAGCGACGTCTAATTTCTTCAATCGATTCAACCTCACTGAGTGGTACTGGACCGGTGGCTTTTGGAACAAATTCTAAAAGATTGCGTAAGGAATGAGGGGTCGATGTCAAAACAGCATCGACATAGGCTTTGTAATCCTCCGGTTTATTAGAGCGAATAAAGGTATGGAAATTTTTAATGACCGGAGGAGTCACGGCATGGAGTTCTCCACTACGTCGGAATCGATAGAATCCTGGATCCCCTAGAATCAAAGGCTCTCCCTCCTCTTGAGTGGCTGGAGCATAGGCGCTTTGATGACGCAATAAACTCTCTTGAGCAATCTCTTCAAAACCGATTCCTTCGAGTGGTGAGGAGGTTCCACAAAAACATGCTTCAATAAGTGAGGAAGAGAGTCCAATGGCCTCAAATGTCTGTGCTCCTCGGTAGCTTCCAATAACGGAGATTCCCATCTTGGACATGATTTTAAGAAGTCCATTAGAAATTGCTTTTTTATAATTGAGAAGAGCAGTGGCATGATCAACGGTCACTTTTCCTTTAGCTCGGATTTCTCGAATCGTCTCAAAGGCAAGATAAGGGTTGATTGCACTAGCCCCATAACCAATCAAACAGGCAATTTGATGAACATCACGTGCTTCTCCTGTTTCACTCACAAGACTCGCTTTCATTCGCTTACCAACACGTAAGAGATGATGATGAACAGCTCCTACAACAAGCAATGCTGGAATAGCAACCCATTCATGGTCAGCTCGACGATCACTTAAAATGAGAATTCTAGCTCCCGTGTCGACTGCTTGTTCTACGGCACGACAGATCTCCTGAACGGCAGGAGCAAGACCTTCAGGCCCATCAGATGCTCTCCAGCACGTAGAGATCGTAACAGCTTGATGAACCCCTCCACTCTTTTTTAAGGTTAGTAATTCCTCATTCAGCAATATCGGAGAATCAAGGGTTATTTGTTCTGCATGTGCTGGTGTTTCTGCTAGGAGATTGCGCTTCCAGCCAATAACAGTAAACAATGACATTACGAGACGCTCTCGAATTGGGTCAATAGGAGGGTTTGTAACCTGTGCAAAAAGTTGACTAAAATAGGTGTAAAGCAATCGTGGACGAAGTGAAAGAACAGCAAGGGGAGTATCACTTCCCATAGAACCAACAGCTTCTGCTCCATCTTGAATCATCGGCTTGAAAATGATTTCTAACTCTTCATTGGTATAACCGAAAGAGAGTTGCCGTTGAGTTAGGGTAAGGAGATCGAGCTCCTCTGTAGGCTCTTGGAGCTCTTCTGCCTGGATCGGCTTGATTTTAACAAGATGATCATCGACCATCTTGCGATAGTCATTTTGGGCTGCAAGCTGGTTTTTGATTTCTTGATCTCTTAAAAGAAGGCCACGAGCTGTATCTATGGCGATCATTTCACCTGGGGCAAGACGTCCTTTCTCGATAACGCTTGCTTGGTTTAAATTGCTCACTCCAACTTCAGAGCCGATGACAAAAAGTCCATCGCTAGTGATTTCATAGCGTGCTGGGCGAAGTCCATTTCGATCAAGACAGGCTCCTACTGTCACTCCATCAGTGAATACCAAGGCTGCAGGTCCATCCCATGGCTCTCCAAGACAGGTATGATATTCATAAAAACCAGCTAGTGCAGGTGAAATATCTTTGTTCGGTCGCCATGCAGGAGGAACAAGCATCGTCATTGCATGCAAGAGAGAGCGACCTGACATGGTGAGCACTTCAAGCATGTTATCAAGACTTGCTGAGTCAGAGCCGCCTGGTTGAATAATCGGCTTGAGCAAATCGATATCAGCTCCCCAGAAATCTGCCTCGAGTTCTGCTTCCCGAGCATGGGTCCACGTACGATTTGCCCTGATAGTATTAATTTCTCCATTATGAGAGAGCATCCTAAAGGGATGTGCGAGTGGCCAGGTTGGAAAGGTATTGGTGCTGTAGCGTTGGTGATAGACGCAGAGAGCAGTTTCAAAATCAGGATGCGTAAGATCTCGAAAAAATTTCTCGAGTGACGTAGAGACCATCAGCCCTTTGTAGACAAGAGTTCGATGAGAAAAGGAGGGTATATAAAAATCATCGATTTGATCAAGTGCAGCACGATCTTCAATTTCATTACGAGCTAAGAAAAGACGTCGCTCATAATCGTCACTGCTAATTCCTTGAGGACGTCCTACTAGGACTTGCTCTATAACTGGTAATGTCATCAAGGCCTTAGTTCCAAGGACATGTTTATTTACTGGAACAGGACGCCAGCCAAAAAGATATAACCCTCGCTTCGCAATCACCTCCTCAGTAATAGCCTTAGCTCGTGCTTGAGCATAGAGATTGTCCTGAGGCAGAAACATCATTCCAATCCCTAAATCCTCATCCCTATAAAGTCGGTGTCCACGTAGCTCAACCTCTTTTCTAAAAATCTTGTAAGGAATTTGTGTTGTAATCCCAGCCCCATCTCCTGTCCTTGCATCTGCATCGAGCGCTCCACGATGCATTAGACCACAGAGAGAACGCAGGGCTATTTTAAGGATGCGATTGGAGCGAGTCCCATCGATTTGTGCCACCATTCCGACTCCGCATGCATCATGTTCATGCTTGGGATCGTAGAGGCCACAGACCAATGGAAGAGAATGATTCATGTAAAAAAAGCGTCGAGTAAATGCAAATACTACAGGAATTAGGAGATTCGTTGCAACCATAACTCGGATATTTCATACCAATCACCTACGAAAGCCGGGAAGCCAGATGGATACTGCGTTGATCTCGAAGTCTTCCTCGGGCAGTGTGTACGCGCACAGCCGTCGTCTGACTTCATCGCTCACCTTACCCCATCAGCCTTCCCGGCTTCCTCGTCACGATCAGCATGAAATATCCGGGAGTCCGTCTAGAAAATCACTCCAATCTGAGCTCCTAATACCAATGCATTGGGAATATGGCCCGTTCCGCCAGGATTGATGATCCATTGTAAATCGGGTTGAAAGTAGAAAAATTTGGTAAAATTAATTCGATAGCCAAATTCATAGAGAAGCTCATAGGTGGGAGTCCCATTTTTCAGAGCTGATGGTGTTCCAGCAAGGGAGCTACTAAAATCACCATAGGCTGATCCAAAGATCAGTGAGTCATTGACACGTCCTGGAATGAGACCTGTGTAAATGGCTCCTGCATTGGCTTGAAAAGTAACAATAGAGATATTTTCTTCTGGGCATAAGACATACGAGGTCCAAAGAATGAGTCCAGCATCGCTCATGGGATTTGGCCGATAGATTGTTTGATCTGCATGCCAGTAAAAGCCGTAGGAGTTAGGTGCATTAATTTTGGAATTAAGTTGAGAGTACTCCCATGTGGAGTAGTAGCCTCCCATCCAGTAATGGCCTTCGAAGCCTTTGAGTTTGGTAACATCAACAGGTTCTTTAACTGATTTTTCAGAAACTTCATTTTTTCCTGAGGATGATGGAGTCAGTAGAGTTGTTGAAGGCTTCTGGGTAGAGGCAGCTGGTTTACAAAATTCTGGACTCCAGCTGTACTGACCGATGAGCAAGACTCCATTGGTGGGATAAAAATTCCAATTCAGTCCATTTTTAGAGGGGTCTGCTAATTGATAGACGCCAAGGCGGAGTGCTGTTGAGGTGGTAAGATTTACTTTAAGACGACTGCCCCAAACAGCATTGGGGGAGGTTGGTAATTTTCCATCAATAGCAAAACCTCGTGTCGTGCTATCAATAGCACTATTCATGTAGAGCCAATAGAGAGGTGAAACATCAAAATCGTTATTGATTCCAAGACGTCCTAATTTATAACTCCAGCGGTTTTTTAAAAAATCTTGCTGATAGGAAAGCTCATACCATTTAAGCGTATGGCCATCAGCAACCTGCTGAACGCGATAAAAATTTTTTATATTATTTTTTGAAAGACTAGCTCCATCACGTTGAATCACACTCATCATCAGATAGCCACCATGCCAGCCAATGAGCTTCTCTGTGTCGAATAAACAGCCAAAGGCAATATTATCCGCGTAGGTGCATCCTCCAGGAATTTTTCCTCCTACCGGATTTCCTGCGATGTTAGATGTGTACGTAACGGAGAAATCTATTCCATGCTGTTTTAAGTAATCTCGCTTGCCAAACCAGTTACCCGAAGCATTTTTATATTCTTTAATATTACGGGGAAAAACAGACATCGCTTGGTAGGGGGAGATAAAACGCTGCGGATCTTTATTGTCAAAAAGCTCTTGGATTAATTGAGTCTCCTCTTCATTAACAACAGAAAATAATGGAGTGCGTAATGCTTCCAACTTCGATGTATCTCGAGACGGAGAAAGAATATCATCGTTTTTGGGAGGTGATGAAAAGACTGTAGCAGCAAATAAGAAGAGAGGTAGAAGCATGAGCTAAAACTTATTGGGGGCTCCTTCTGCATATATTCACACGTTTTAGGTTCAGTGGTTGAGGTGAACAAATAAAGGTGCTTGGGATGAATATTCGAATAAAAAATTCTGTTGAAAAGGGAGTGATGGATAATCCAGATATTTCATACTAATCACCTGTGGAGACCGGAAAGTCAGATAGATGCTGCGTTGATCTCGAAGTCTTCCTCGGGCAGTGTGCGTATTCAGCCGTCGTCAGACTTCATCGTTCGCCTTGCCCGATCAGCATTCGTGATCTCTTCATCACGATCAGTATGAAATATCCGGGTTAGCTCTTTTAGTTGGAGATTGGGAACAAGCAAGAAAATTTTATTCTCTCTCCGGGTTTCATAACTAGAAATAGCAACTCAAAGAAAGAGCGACTGTAAAAGGAGTCACTTTATGATTGATCCTGATGCACAGAATCGATGATACTCAAAGATCACACCCCTCGTTTCCATTTATCAGCACTGATCCTTTGTACCACCAAAACGAAAAAATAGAACTCATCGATGTCTCCGAAGAAATGTCGCGGTCATTCCTCGACTACTCGATGTCGGTCATTATTTCTAGAGCTTTGCCCGATGCTCGAGATGGACTAAAGCCATCGCAACGTCGTATTCTCTTTGCAATGAAGGAGCTTGGAGTGATGCCCGGACGCAAGCACCTCAAGTGCGCTAAGATCGTCGGAGAGACCATGGGTAATTATCACCCTCATGGTGATCAAGCAATTTACCCAACCCTCGTTCATATGGCACAGTCGTGGGCTATGCGTGAAATGCTCATCGAGGGACAAGGAAACTTCGGCTCTGTGGAAGGGGATCCTCCTGCATCCATGCGTTATACGGAGGCACGTCTACGGCCACTGGGAGCTCTCCTCATGGAGGACATGGAAAATAATACAGTCGATTTTGTTCCCAACTACGACGATACGCGTGAAGAGCCGACCGTCTTTCCAGCTGCCTTCCCTAACCTTCTTGTCAATGGCGGTACCGGTATTGCTGTCGGTATGGCAACAAATCTTCCTCCCCATAATCTTGCCGAAATTATTGATGCGATCTGCGCTCAAGTGGAAAATCCTGAAATCACTTTAGAGGAGCTGATGGAACATGTACAAGGTCCTGACTTCCCAACCGGATGCCAGCTCTGTGGCACCCAGGGAATTCGGCAATATTTTGAAACAGGGCGCGGGTCAGTCAAAGTCCGTGGCCGTGCTGGCTTAGAGGAAATCAAAGGAGGACGTGAGCAGATTGTTATTACCGAAATTCCTTACAATGTGAATCGTGCCCTCCTTGTCGAACGGATCGCTGGTCTTGTTAATGAAAAAGTATTACCGGAAATCAGTGCTATTCGCGATGAGTCTGATGAAAATACGCGTGTGGTGATCGAGCTCAAGCGCGATGCTATTCCTAAAGTAGTCATCAATAATCTCTACAAGCATACGGCACTTGAATCCTCTTTTTCCGTAATGATGCTAGCCATTGATCGTGGACGCCCCAAGCTTCTCTCACTCAAAGAAGCGATCGCGTGCTTTATCGAGCATCGTCGGGAGGTTATACTGCGCAGGACTCAATATCTCTTAGATCAAGCAGAGCTGCGTGCTGAGAAGCTCGAAGGGTACCTGATTGCCTTGGCCAATTTAGATGAGTTCATCCGAATCATTCGTGATTCTGCAAATCGTGAAGAGGCCAAGGTTAAATTGCTTGCTTTTGAATTCACCAAAAAACAAGTGGAGCATTTTGGTCTTCAAGTGCGCCGTGCAGAGCGTCTCGTGGATGGAAGCTACTTTATGAGTGAGCTTCAAGTCGATGCCATCTTAGAATTACGCCTCTATCAATTAACCGGTCTCGAGCGTGATAAGGTGATTGGAGAATATACGGAGCTACTCAACGTTATTATTGATCTCAATGATATCTTGGCTCGAGAGGAGCGAGTGTTAGCCCTCATCACTTCAGAGCTTCTTGCGATTAAAGAAAAACATGGTCGTCCTCGGTTAACCGAGATTATTCCTGCAGAAGGTGAAATCTCTATTGAAGACCTCATCGCTAATGAGGGGTGCATCATTACGATCACTCATAAAGGTTTTATGAAACGGACAGCTGTGAGTTCCTACCGAGCTCAAAAGCGAGGAGGCAAGGGAGTTGTTGGTATGACCCCACGCGAGGCCGCCAATGAAACAGAGGAAGGTGATTTTGTAGAACATCTTTTTACTGCGAGTGCTCATGACTATCTCGTCTTTTTTACCAAGAGCGGACGTTGTTTTGTGGAGCGCGTTTATGAAATTCCAGAAATGAGCCGTGCCGCCA
>JAIPKF010000060.1 GCA_021733705.1 Chthoniobacterales bacterium | reverse complement strand
TAGCTTTAATGGAGGCTGTCGAAGAGGGGGGGGTACTAGGCACAATTCGAACTGATATTCATATTCGCTGTCAGATGAGTAACGGACGCTTCTTACAGCTCTATGCTTTGAAAATCTATAAGTTACTTGGAGCTTGGCCAGAAGAACATTTTCGTCTTCGTAGACTCCTTCCACTGAACGAAGCTTTAGAGCTTATGGAGGATCGCAAAATAGGTCGTGCCGTAAAGCGTCTCGCTGCATTGCTTAAAAATGATATTTCGTAATCTACAAACCGATGATTTAGCCATCTGGCTTCCCGGCTTCCTCGTTACGATCAGTAGGAAATATCCGGGTTAGTATTCCGGTTAACAAGCACAAAAAAGAATCAAAAACCAATCAAGAAAAATTATTTTTTGGAGTCAACACGTGCATACTCCTCCATTGCTTTTTGAGCCTCTACTGAATTGTTTGCGTTGCGATAGGCTTCAGCTGCTTGACGTAGTGCTTGTTTTAATAATCCATTATCCTGGGTTAATAAAGTAATAGCCCGATACGCACGGGCAGCGCCATCGTAATCTTGCTGTGCGAAGAGAAGATCGCCAAAGAGAAGGCGTGCTTTCATGTTGATATTTCCCTCAGGTTGTAGGAGAAGAGTCTCCTGAACCAAAGTATTGGCTTGAGAATAATTTTTTAATCCCTTTTGAAGGGTTGCTAAGGTTAACATAGCTTCTGCACGTGATTGAGGATCTCGTGATAATTCGAGTGCTTTTGTAGCTGGGTCTATTGCTTCATGAAGTTTTTTTTCTTGGAGTAGTGTCTTAGCCAATGCTAATTCCAGTTCATCTGTAATAAGATCTGAGTTGTTACTTTTAGCAACAAGAGAGAGCCACTTTTCTGCTTGTGGTATTTTACCTAGGTCAAAGGCGTTAAGGCCCATCCATTGAGCGACGGCTAGTGGAACAGCCCCACGAGGTAAGGTTTCAGCCTCATGAAGGGTTTCATTAAATTGTTGTAAATAGTAATGAGCAAGTAACAGCCTCAATGTTGCTCTCTCCCCAAATTCCTTGCAATCGAGCAAACGAGCTTTTTCTAAAAAAGGAATTGCAGCAGAATATTCTTTGGATTCAAAAGAGGACCATCCTATCCAGAAATGAGCTTGTGCAGCAGCAGTTGTTTGAGGGTACTCCTGTAATAATTGCTGAAATGTTATCACCATTTGCTTGTTGTCTTGGAGCTGCCCGTGCAGTAGCGCTTTTTGTTGTAGGGCTAGTTCACGTTCAGGAGCTTTTGGATATTTTGTAATAAGAGTCTCATAATCGGTGATAGCATCCTTTTCATTATTTGATTTTTGCTCCAGCATCGCCCGTTGAATGAGAGCAGTTGGGATCTCTGGTGATTGAGGAAATGCTCCGATCCATTGAGATAAAATAAGAAGTGCTTGTTTTGTATTACCCGCTTGATTCCAAGCCCAAGCCTCCTTGTAAAGTGTGTCTGATTTGAGATCAGTAGAGAGAACTGAGTTTTGAAGAGCGTCATAAGCTTCTGCTGCTGCTTTATAATTGGCTGACTCAAAAAGAACTTCAGCCTTGAGAAGCTGTGCTTGAATCTTCTGAGACCCATTGGTGGTATTTTTTAAAAATAATTCTAGCTGCATCAGTAAGGTGGAATCTTTAAGTGAATGAAGGACTAACAGTCGAATAAAGGAGGCCTCCATGGCCGACCCAGAAGTGGGAGCTTCAGCAATCACTCGATCGTAGAATGAAAGCGCTTTTTTGAAATCTCCTAGCTGCCGCTCGGCTTGTGCAGTCAAAAAAAGAGCCTGAGTTTTTCCTTCCGCATTAGGAGTATCAATTGCTTGATCACTATTTTTAAGAACGAGGGGATAATCTTTTTTTTCGTAAGCTACCTTCATTAAGGCAAGTGCTGCAATGCTTCCCCAATCTCCTGGATTGGAGAGTGAAGCTGCTTGAGAGAAAAGGTGTGATGCTTCTTCTTTTTTTTCAGCTTGATAAGCAACCATACCCGCTTTCACAAATGCTTCCGCTGCGACCTTCTCAGAATTTTCTTTTCCGACTGATTGATAAAGTTCTAATGCCTTATCGTAATGGCCTAATTTTTCCTCATGCTGGGCAACAGCCATCTGAGCAACAACACGGTTAGGTCCCTCCTCATGAGCAACGTGGTTGAAAATTTCTAAAGCTTTTTTATCATTTCCAACTTGGTCGTAGCAAAGAGCCAGTTCATAGAGTGCACTATTTTTAATTTTAGGATCATTACAAAACAAATCTACTTTTTCAAAAGCAACAATGGCTTTAGGAATCTCTCTTTGCTTTTGATAGTATTCTCCAAGTCGATATGCTGCACCTGCCGCAAAGACTCCTGAAGAGAATTCTTTGAGAAGTTGTTGGTATATTTCCTCTGCAGCAACATTGTTTTCAACTTTACGATAGCACTCTCCCAATCTAAAAAGCGCTTGATCTCGTCGAAGTTGACCTGGGGAAGTCATCAGAAGAAATTTTTTATACTCTGCTGCAGCTAAGGAAAATTCACTGCGATTAAAAGATCTATCGGCGATTTCCAGTTGATCATTGGACAATTGTTGAGGATCTAAAGATTTTACTGGAGCAAGGCGAATATCTTGTGACATCTCAACTTCCGGCGCCCTTGGTATCTCCCTGGAGGTGCTTTCCGAAGAAACAGGGATGGCACGTCGCACTTCAGGAACGGAAGGGAGCTCTTGAACTTGAGTAGCAAGGGTGAGGATGAAAATATGAAGCAACATGCGCCAATGCCTTAAGATTCTGGACTCTGCTTAGGAGGAGCATCTGCAGCGTTAGCTTTCGTTGTTGCAAAAGCAACATTCCAAATGTTTGCACTTCGACATATATCAAGGACTTGAACGATATGAGTGTAAGCAACTTTTTCATCCCCACGTAGAATGATCGCTTGATCGGGATAAAGAGTGGCAATATGTGAGAGTGTTGTGGTCAATTCATCTGGAGAATAAAGATGTCGATTCATTACAATGGAGCCATCGGCTTTAACATTGATAATCACTTCACCAGGAGAGCGCCGGACCTCCTTTCCCTCTTGTGCAGTAGGAACTTGAACATCGAGCTCCGTTTCATAACGTGCAAAAGTCCAGGTAAGCATAAAAAATCCGAGGAGTACGAGTAAGATATCGACCATTGGAGCAATGAGAAATCCTTTCGGCTCAGTAGTAGTGTGGGTTCGAAAATTCACGGGGAGTGGAAGTCAGAGCAGCGTAATACCAATCGTTAATATATTGTGACTTAGGGGAGGAGAACTTTACTCTTCGGAGTTTTTTCGTTCTTCTCTTTTTGGAAGTAAGGCAAGGAGTAGTGCCGTTGCTGACTCCATGTCAGAAATCATAGAATGCACACGACTTCTAAAAAAAGCGTAGCCAGCCATTGCTAGAATTCCTATCACAAGACCTGCAGCTGTAGCAATAAGTGCTTGGCCAACACCTCCAGCCAAAAGCATGGGACGTGAAGCTGCAACGTCATTTGCCATGACATTAAAAGAACGAATCATCCCAAAAACAGTTCCTAATAACCCAAGCATCGGAGAAATTGTAGCAATATCGGAAAGCAAGAGGATTCGTTGCAAGTATATATTGGCTTCACGAGTTCCCTCGGTTTGTGCTATTTCCCGGGCTTGTGTAACTGTTGCCTCAGGATGTTGAGCCATAAAATCGATAGTACGATTCATAATGAGAGCGACACTTTCAGTGTGATGGCTTGAGGAGGAAAGAAATCCTAATAGATCTCCTTTCTTAAGAAGAGTTTCTGCCATCGTCATATACTTTGAGGTAACAACACCGCGTCTGCGTAGCGTGACGAGATAGACTAAAATTAATGCAACGGTAATTACTGAGAGAAAGGCGAGGGGAAGCATCACCCACCCTCCGCGCACAAGGATATCTAGCACACTTCCTGCAGGGGGAGCATGGTTGCTATCAAAAAGAAGATGCGCCAGTTGGGAAAGGAGAGAGGAGGAGGTGTTCATGAATAACAAAATCTACCACCTGATTCCCTTTTTATCAACTCAGGAGGCCCCTTATACTTTCTAGTGCCATCTTAACCCGGATATTTCATACTAAATCTATTACGGCTTGTGGAAAGCTCATCATTACTGCGTTGGTCTCGAATTGTGATTTGGGCGGTATGTACTCATACAGCCCGGCATCACAATCCTTCGCCCGCCTTGTACTCATAAGCTTTGCACGGCGCTTCATGACACTTCAGTATCCAATATTCGGGTTAACAATTTATAAAAAGCTAACAAAGTCAGTTTTTAAAATATGTTAGGAGTGATTGAATGCCCTTGTTGATTCTAAAAATCGCCTGAGTTCTTCTGTTTTAGGATGAGTAAAGAAATGCTTTGTCGAACCCTGATCTATGATCTTTCCTTCTGCAAGAAATAGAACTTGGTCAGCACATTTTCTTGCAAATTCGATTTCATGGGTTACCAGAACCATCGGAATTCGAAAAGTACGCAATTGAGCAATCAGTTCTAACACTTCTGATTTCATTTCAGGATCGAGAGAAGAGGTTGGCTCATCAAAAAGTAAAAATTGTGGACGGGTGATTAAAGCTCTTGCAATAGCAACACGTTGTCCTTGGCCTCCAGAGAGTTGATGAGGCTTTTGATGTTGATGAGCCGTTAGTTGAAGTTGCTCTAACATTTCTTCCGCCTTTTTTTTTGCAATAGAATGCTTCATGCGTTGCACAACAGTGAGTGGAAGCATGACATTCTCTAGGGCCGTTAAGTGAGGGAAGAGATTTTGTTGTTGAAAGACAACTCCTATTTTTTGACGGTAATAATAGAGTGAATGAGGGTCAAAAGAGATGCTCTCTCCATCGACCATTACAGAGCCATGTTTAGGAATTTCAAGTCCAGCTAAGATACGTAGTAGTGTTGTTTTACCACCACCACTCTGTCCTAGAAGGGCTAAGACATGATCAAAAGTGACTGAAAAAGATAAGTCAGAAAATAATATTTTGATCTTTTTATTGATTGTAAAACTTTTCTTGAGATGTGTTGCAGTGATATTCACACTTTTAATTTCCTTTCAAGAAGACGACTTCCAAGTGAGATGGGAAGTGTTAATATTAAGTATCCCAATGCTAGGGGGAAAAAACTTTCCAAGGTGCAATAAGTGGTTGCATTCACTTGCTGTGCGGCAAGGGTTAACTCTGAAATACCGATGATTGAAAGCAATGAAGAATCTTTGATCAGAGAAGCCAGCTGCCCTGCTAGGGAGGGAAGTAAAGGACGCAATGCCTGAGGTATAATTACGTACCAGTACGTTTGAAAGGTTGTGAGCCCAATGGCCTTTGCTGATTCCCATTGGGTTTTTGGGATCACCTCAATACTTGCACGTATTAATTCCGCAATATAGACGCTGCTAAAAAAAGAGAGAATGAATATCCCTGTTATCAAACGATTTTGTAGGCCAATACCATGAGCTACCACATAAAAAAAAAATAAAATCTGAGTCAGGAGTGGGGTTCCTCGAATGATTTCAATGACTAAGAGCATGGCGAAACGAAGCAATTTTATAGAGGATCTCTGAATTGTTGCAATGGCAGTTCCAAAAAAACAACTGAGCATGAGTGCCATGACCGAAATAAAAAAAGTTTCCAGCCAACCGTGCCAAAAAACAGTGCGATAATGCCATACAAGATTCCATTTTAAAAAAGAAATCCTCATGCTGGTTTGAAAAACAAGGGTGCAGGCCATACTTGCGATGACAAGAGTCAATAAAAAACCAATGCAGAGGAGAGTGCGATTTTTTCGTAATTCTTTTAATAGAAAATCTTTTAAAATAGTCATATTCAAAATCGAAAAAAATGCTCTGCTGTTGCTGTTGTAACTGCCGCCACCTCTTCGAGTGAGATGCCTCTTACCTCAGCAATTTTTTCGGCGACAAGACGTACATGTGCCGGCTCAGCTCGTCCACCACGATACGGAATAGGAGCAAGGTAAGGAGCATCCGTTTCTACCATGATATGATCTTGGTTCACTAATCTTGCTGTTTCTCGAATGAGCGGTGCATTTTTAAAAGTGATGATTCCAGTAAAAGAGATGAGGTGTCCTAATGCTACGACTTCAGATGCCTGCTTGGGACTTCCTCCAAAACAATGAAACACAGCACGCAATGTGCCTGTAAAGGAGTTGAGTATTTTTAATGTTTCCTCCCATGCATTGTAATGGTGAAGAGGAGAATCTAGTGAAAGTTCCTTTTTTTGAGTAACGGAAAGATCTCGTTGGTGAATAATGACATTTAAACCAAGCTCCAGCGCAAGAGCGAGCTGTTCTTGAAAAAAGTCTTTTTGATTCTCTTTCCATTTTTCTAAACCGAGGGGAGATACATCGGATGGTGGATGATAGTAGTCTAAACCGATTTCCCCTAAAGCTACTACCTTTGGATGAGTAGCAAGCGAACGAAGCTCCCTCTTCCAACAAGTTCTCTCTCCACTCACATTGGTAGGATGGATTCCTAGAGCCGCATAGATAGAAGGATAACGCTCTGCAAGATGGAGTGCAGAACGATTGCTTTCCATATTAGTTCCAATCGTAATGATATGGGTTACCCCTGCTGCATGAGCACGTGCAATGACTGCATCGAGGTCATGAGTGAAACGAGGATCATCAAGATGAGCGTGGGTTTCAATAAGCTTCATAGTTCCTACAGCTCTTCAAAAATCATTTTTATATCAGTTATTTGTTGTTTCCGTTGTATCCCTGAGGATGACGTTGATGCCATTCCCATGCGCTTTGAATAATTTTTTCAATATTCTGATAGTGAGGATTCCATCCAAGTTCTTTTTTTATTTTATCGGAGGAACCAATGAGTGCAGGCGGATCACCGGGACGGCGTGGTTTTTCTAAAATGGGAATAGTAGATCCTGTTGTACGACGGCAGCATTCAATGACCTCTTTGACAGAGGTTCCTCCTCCAGTACCCAGATTATAAAAAGCACTTTTTTTAGCATGAAGCGCGAGTAAGTGTGCTTGAGCAAGATCAAGAACATGAATGTAGTCACGTATACAGCTTCCATCTGGAGTGGGGTAATCTGTTCCGTAAACTTCAATATTTTCTTTTTTTCCTAAAGCTACTTGAAGCACATTAGGAATCAAATGGGTCTCAATCCGGTGATCTTCTCCAAAATGTTTGCTGGCCCCTGCTGCATTGAAGTAACGCAGTGCCACAAAAGTGATTTGATGAATTTTTCCATACCAGTCTAATATTTGCTCGAACATCAACTTCGATGCTCCGTAGGGATTAATGGGATGCTGTGGCATTGATTCGTCAATGGGCATTTTTTCTGGAACTCCAAAAGTGGCGCAAGTGGAGGAAAAAACAAATCGCTTTACTCCTTTTGCTACCATCGCATCTAAGAGATTTAAACCACAGGAAACATTGTTATAAAAGTATTTGGAAGGATTCACCATTGATTCTCCCACAAGAGCATGAGCAGCAAAATGCATTACACCTGTTGCATTACAATCACTCAGTGCCTTTTCAATATCAGAGCGATTTGCAAGATCTCCTTTATAAAAAGTAGCCCTGGGATCGACCGCAGCCCGATGTCCTTCGATTAAGTTATCAAAAACAGCTACCTCATATCCAGCATTGAGAAGTTCTTCAACGCAGATACTTCCTATATAGCCAGCTCCACCAGTGACTAAGATTGATTTCATCAGATTATTATGTTTGAGGTTGAATGATGGCTCGATAGATCCCTGCGACCTGATTTATTTCACGATGAATAGGAATGCCAATGACCTCGCTCATCATGTTACATTCGAGAGCTTCCACTTCAGGATAAAGATTCAAAAGAGATTGTAGAGGGTTATGACTCTCGACAATTTTCCACGGCACTTCATTTTCAAAAAGAGCAAAGTGTCCTTCACTATCCCGTAGTTCAGCAAAAGAACGTGCACGTTCCTGAATCGTTGCTCCTTGAATAGATTCTTTGTACTTAGCGGTCATTGTTCGAAAATGAAGCATCAACATTTTTTGAGGAGCCGTGATTCCAAAAAGTGTTCGTGCTGCTTGTAAAAGAGAGAGTGAAAGATCGTTGTTTTCTTCAGAAAAGAGATCGTAAGCTTTATGTGTCAGTCGATAATACATCATGGGTCGACCACGATCTCCTGGTTGACGCCATGTTTCTAGGTACCCCTGGCGATG
>JAIPKF010000059.1 GCA_021733705.1 Chthoniobacterales bacterium | reverse complement strand
TCTTGCACTTCATCCATTTAAAAAATGGGATATTCAACAAAAAACTCTGTAATCAGGAAAAATTGAAAAGATAGTATTTTTGTCAAAATATTCTGTCATCATAAGATTCTTCTAGTCTAATTTACAAAGATTGAGACTTTTCTTGTTCCCTTCATTACCTCTCCATGCTTACAGCTTCTAACTTATCAAAATCCTTTGGTGGACGTGTTCTATTTGAGGAAGCCTCACTTCAAGTCAACCGAGGTAATCGCATTGGTCTTATCGGTGCAAATGGAGCAGGTAAATCAACTCTGTTTTCTCTCATTCTTAAAGAAGCCTCCCCGGACTCTGGGGTGATTGCGCTAGAACGAAATATTAAGGTCGGTTTTTTACCTCAGGAAAATGCGACCTCTGGAGAGGAAACAATTTTAGAATTGGCTACAGGAATCCATGCAGAAATGGAGGAAGCTAACCGTCTTTTACGAGAATATCCTGATCCAGAGGATCCTCAGCATCATGAAGGACAGGCGCTTTTTGCGGAATATGAGGGCCATGCCCTTGAGGCTAAAGCAAAACGCATCTTGAGTGGACTTGCCTTTCGTGAAACTGATTTTAACCGCATGGCCCGTACTATGAGTGGAGGATGGATCATGCGTGCGCACTTAGCACGCCTGCTCGTGATGGAACCTGACCTGCTGATGTTAGATGAACCAACGAATCACTTGGATTTAGAATCCCTCGGTTGGTTTCAAAATTATCTCATCAACTACAGTGGCGCCATTCTAGCCATTTCTCATGATCGTGAATTTTTAAATGTGATTTGTGAGTCTATTATTCAAATTAGCCACCGCAAACTTCATCACTATCGTGGCAACTACGATGACTTCTTACAGCAAAAAGCTGCTCGTGATGAACAGCAACTTGCCGCTTATAAAAGCCAACAACGTGAAATCGCAGAGATACAACGCTTCATCGATCGCTTTAGAGCTAAAGCTAGCAAAGCCTCTCAAGCTCAGGATCGGATGAAACAACTTGCTCGCATGGTTCGCATCGAACCACCAGAACGTGCCGAATCAACTGTGCATTTTCGTTTTCCTCAGCCAGCACGGAGTGGGCAACGTGTTGCTCGCTTAACAGATGTTAAACAGTCTTATGGAGCTCATGTTGTCTATGAAAATCTTAACTTAGAAGTGGAACGTGGACAACGCACCGTTCTTGTCGGCCCTAACGGTGCTGGAAAATCAACCTTATTGAAAATTCTTGCAGATATGCTTCCGCTAGAATCTGGGACCTATGAACATGGTCATAACACATTGATTGGTTATTTTGCACAACATCGGACCGAAATGATGGATCTAAAAAAATCGGTATTGCAGGAAGTGATGAGCATTTCTAAGCCAGTTGCAGAGCAAACTGCACGTACTATCCTGGGCTCTTTTTTATTTCGAGGAGAGGATGTTTTTAAATCAGTAGCTGTCTTAAGTGGTGGAGAAAAAAGTCGTTTGGCTCTCGTCAAGCTACTTTTAGATCCCCCTAATTTTTTACTTCTCGATGAACCGACTACTCATCTTGATATGCCAAGCATCGATGCATTAATTGGCGCACTCAAGCAGTATGATGGAACCTTATTTTTTGTGAGTCACGATGTCTATTTTATCAAAGCTTCTGCAACAAGCGTTCTTCACATCAATGCAGGACATGTAACTCCCTATGCTGGTGACTACGATTATTACCTTGAAAAATCGGGAGCAACTTCAGAAAAAGCAGCCCTTGTAGCACCAGGAAAAACTGCAGCACTGAGCAATTATCAACCTCAGAACCATGCTAACACTACCCCTGTAACACCCAAGATGGGCCTCAAAGAGATCAAAGCACTTCGTAAAGTAGAGGCAGAAAAAAGAAAAGCAGCAAATAAAATACGTCGTGAACTTGAAAAGGAGATTGCAACCCTTGAAATTTCTATAACGGATTTAGAAGTCGAAAAAAAACGTTTAGAAGCCTCTCTAGAAGATTCAGCCTCCTACGAAAACGGAACGACCTTTCAACTTAATCGTGAACTTTCTGCAATCCTAGCAACATTAGAAAGAACTACATGTCACTGGGAACAACTCACAACAAAATTTACCCAGGAGTATTCAGAATCACTCTTAACTAAGGAAGATTAGAGCATCTTAACCCGCATATTTCATACTGATCGTAACGAGGAGGACGCGAAGACTGATGGGGCAAGACTTCAAGATCAACGCAGTATCCATCAGGTGTTCGCAAGCCGCAGCAGAATCGGTATGAAATATGCAGGTTAAATTGTATTATGACGCAGCAACGTGAGAATATTATCCAAAGCATGTTGAATAGTCTCACAACATTCTTGATATGTTTCTAAATTTCCTCCAATGGGATCAGAAATATCATTTGTTGTTATCCCCTCATTAAGTAAAAAAAATTTTTTTTGGTGCTGAGGATAGAGTCTTATAAGCTCGCGAAGATGATTTTGGGTCATTGTAAAAACATGGGTCGCTTGTTCTATCAAAGAAGAAGTGACTGGCTGACTTCTAAATCGAGAAAAATCGATTCCCTGCTCTGCCAAAACAGCAAGAGAGAGTGAACTTGCGGCGAGACCCAGTACTGCATGAAGACCAGCAGAGGCAACATCATATTCATGATTGTATCCTCCCATTTTTTGAAAGAGCCCTTGAGCAATAGGACTTCTACAAGTATTACCGGTACAAACAAAAAGAATTTTCTTCATAAAAAAGGGTATTAAAAAACGACTCTCTAAAGCAAGGACTTGCTGAAAAGCTCGACAAAAATCATGTCAAAATGATGGTGACATTTTATTTGTTATCGGCTAGTATCACTCGTTCATTATTATGCAACGAAAAAGCGCTTTCTCTCGTAGACTACCTGACCTCGTAACTGAGGAATTAGTCGCCGTACTCTCAAAAAAGGGAACTTCTTTTGAATTCAAACAACTCTTTGATATCATTTACGAGCGCCTTAAAAAAAGAAATGCTGCTAGTGGAGGTGAAGGAATGTTGCGTCTTCGTGCTTATGAAAAGCTTCAACACCTCGTCTCTCGAGGCATGGTTAAAAAAACAGGTAAAAAATATAAAGGCCTCGTATCTCTCGCTAACGCATTGACACCATCAGAACCTTTTGTTACCAAGTCAGAGTAATTTTAATGTCATGAACAACGCCTACGGATCTCTTCTTATTCATGTTTTTGTATCCCTAGCCTTCGCACTTTCTGTCTGGCTAGCTAGTTTCCTCTTAGGAAGGATTGGCACAGCTTTTGGAGTAAAAAATACTGCTTACGAGTGCGGTATGATTCCCAAAATGACATTACAGCCGCGATTTAGTGTTAAATTCTATTTGGTTGCGATGCTCTTCATCCTTTTTGATATTGAAGTAGTCTTCATGGTTCCTTGGGCTGTTTGTTACAGAGATTTTATCCTGGAATATGGGAATATCATTTTAGGAAGCATGTTTAGCTTTGTTTCTGTTTTGATGGTAGGTTACCTCTATGCAATAAAAAAAGGGGCACTGGAATTTACTACCTAGAATATTTCTTATTTTATAAATAGGAATTCAGTTAATTGAAGCCGTCGTCATAATTTGATCATCTATTTTGAAATCTGGCTACGCGGCACCTAGCGAAGAATTAGCATGAAGTATTCGCGTTAACTCAACAAAGCTAGCGACACTGCACTTCGCTGCAGAAGATATTTTTTAAAATGAAATTTCTTTTTTAATTACTCTTATGCTGATGAAATGCAAGGAGTCGAGGAGCACAGATGACGAGCGTATAGTTAATACGTGAGGAGTCGAGCACCACAGCGACACTGCAGTTCGCTGCAGAAGATATTTTTTAAAATGAAATTTCTTTTTTAATCGCTCTTATGCTGATGAAATGCAAGGAGTCGAGGAGCACAGATGACGAGCGTATAGTTAATACGTGAGGAGTCGAGCACCACAGCGACACTGCAGTTCGCTGCAGAAGAGTGATTAAAAAAGAAATTGGAAGGATGGCTGAGTCTGGTTGAAGGCACTCGACTCGAAATCGAGCGTAGGGTTAAACCTACCGTGGGTTCGAATCCCACTCCTTCCACCATTTTGGAGGTGGGGGGGGGGTAGCCGGGCATCACCATCCTTTGACTGCCTTGTACTAATGAAACTTTGCACGGTGCCTTACAACAGATCAGTATGAAATATCAGGCTTAGAGGATTTTTTGAAGTGAAGGTAGCAGATATTTTTTTTTACCTTTTTACTAACTAGTGAAAATTCTATTGGCATTTTTAAAAAATCCCCGGGAAATCCACTAAGGGTCGGATTACTGCTTCCTCCAATGATGATGGGTAGAAGAACAATAAAGAGCTCCTCGAGGTTTTGGATATTGGGATACAAAGAGGTTGAATCAGGTATTTTAAATTCTTTACATAGCAAAGGGTCATTAATGAGTTTCCCATCAATGCTCATGAGGACCTTCAATAATGCCATGATTTAGAAGTTTTTTTCTGCATTGCTTTCTACCTCTTCTTCAAGCAGCTCTACTTGGTCACTCATTTCATGGAGGCTACTATTTCCTCCAGAACTAGGACGATAAAAAAGATAAAAAATACCACCAATTAAACTCCAAAAAACAGTGAGTGAAAAGCTGGTTAGCGAGATTAAGACGGCAAGAGATTTTGGAGTTCCATACAATGTGTTCAAAAGAGTCTCAAAAAGACCTTCACGAACTCCAACACCACTCAAGCTGATAGGGATATTACAGATTGTATTCACGATAGGAATTACCACAATCATCGGCCCTGCTCCCGGAGCTCCAGGAAGCCCTGAGAAGGCATAGGCTGCAAAAATAGTGGATCCGAAAAGAAAAATATTCATTAAAATAGAATAGGAAAAGGCGCTACCTAGAGCCTTGTTTTTAGAACTATAGGTAGAAAGCGCTGTTCCTATATCGATCAGAGTTCGATGCCCTGGAATCCAATGAGGAACACGCCTCCAGAGATGAAAATAATTCACAATTAGACTAAAAATAAAAAAACAAATAAAACCACCAAAAACAGCAAGAACTGTTGTTAATAGACCTTCTGTAACGGGATTAGCAAAGAGCTGCCGAAAAGAAAAAAAACAAATAGAAAGCGTCACCACCATCAGAGCAAACATTCCAATAAAACGATCAAAAACAACACTTAAAAAAACTGCTGTTTTTTGCTGTGGTACTTCTCTCATAGCATAAAAGATTTTTAAAACATCACCTCCTACTGAGCCCAACAGAAAGAGATTGAAAAACATCCCTATCATCACTAGAGACCATGTTCTTTTCCACCCAAGATGGATATCCTGAATGGAGAGTAACACATGCCAACGCATCGTTGAGCAGACCAATACCAGTCCAAAAAAGATTAAACCTGGAATGAGCCATATCAAATTAGCGTGTTGAAATGCCATCATCATTTGTGCGCGCTTTACTGGATCATGAAATATCCACCACAGTAAAAAAAGCGTTACGGCGACTTGCACCATTGGCATGATTATCTTTTTAAATTTCATAGAAGAGTTGAAAAGTAACCAGCTCTTATATGAAAAGAAAAGGTTTCTTTATTGTGTTCTGATTATTTTTACATCCTGTTCTACTATTTCATGATCGAGCACCTCTACATCCATATTCCTTTTTGTCCCAACATCTGTCCCTATTGTGCGTTCTATAAAGAGTCAGCAGGAAGAGAACGCGTCGAATTATTTATAGATGCACTTCTCTATGAAGCTAAAAGGCATGCTTCAGCGCTACTCCCAAAGACTATTTTTTTTGGTGGAGGAACACCTAGTGCCCTCTCTTTTTCTCAAATGGAACGCCTTCTTGAAGGATTACATAATACACTCAATCTTTCAGCAATCGAGGAATGGACCATAGAAATGAATCCAGCCACTGTTGCCACTGATAAAGCCAGACTTCTTTATGATGCAGGGATCAATCGTATTAGTATGGGAGTTCAATCATGGGATAATACTCTTCTTAAAACGCTCGGGCGGATGCATTCCTCTGAGAAGGCTGAAGAATCATTTTATTTACTGCGCAATGCAGGTTTCAAAAATATTTCTATTGATTTAATTTTTGGTATTCCCAATCAGTCATTAATCGCTTGGAAAAAGACGCTCGAAAAAACAGTCTGTTTATCCCCTGAGCATCTCTCTGCCTATGGATTAACATACGAAGAAGGAACTGAATTTTTTCGTCTACGAAGCCGTGGTATCATGAAAGAAAATACTCATTTAGAAGCAGAACAATTTGAATTGGCAGAAGAAATCTTAGGAAATGCAGGCTATCAGCACTATGAGATTTCTAATTATGCAAAAAATAATTATGAATCAAAACATAACCTCTCTTACTGGCTTGGAAGTGATTATCTAGGATTGGGACCAAGTGCTTTTTCAACAGTACAAGGACATCGCTGGCAAAATGTTTCTGAAACTGGACGTTATAGTTCCAGCACCATCGAAGGAAAAACAGTGCGTGATTTTGAAGAAGAACTTTCTCCAAGCCTACTTGCCTCGGAGCGTGCTGCCTTTGGGTTGCGAACCAATCAGGGACTTGATTTTGAGCATGCACGTCCATGGCATCAGGCGATGGTAGAAATGGAGCAGCATGGTCTTCTCTATCGTACTGAAGACCGTTGGCTGCTTACACGAAAAGGATTTTTGCTTGCAGATACAGTTGGAGAAATATTTTTCTAAAAGTTATATTTTTGATCCATGGAAATAAATCGACCTCTTCATAAGAAAGCGATCATTACTATTGTTACTAGCAATTGTTTTCATCAAGCCCATATCTTAGGAAAATCCATAAAACTCTTTGAAAAAGAGGCGGACTTTATTGTTTTTGTGATCGATTTCAGACCAAATGACACCTGTTATCAGGAGTGTGAATTTCAAGTCGTTGATGCTAGAATTTTAAATCCTAACGAATGGGATCGTTTTGTATTTCAGTATAAAGGGATCTCTGCTTGTTGCGCCTTAAAACCAAGAGCTCTTTTTCATATCTTACTTTTCTATGAAAAAGTTATTTACCTAGATAGCGATATTAAACTTTTTCATGAACTCACAGAAGCATGGAGTGAGCTAGATCACTGTGACCTCTCCCTCATACCACAACGAAATGGGGCCCCAAGCATAGTTACACCCATAATTCCACAAATGATGCTTCGAATCTCTGGCATTTTTAATGCTGGTTATATTGGCACCTCCCGCTGTGCCAACCACTTTCTTGATTGGTGGTGGGAGAAAACACATTATAACTGCCTCGTAGATGACTACATTATTGGAATATATCTAGATCAACTTTACTTACACGAGGCAATAGGGCGAGTAGAGCGATTAGGCATCCTAAGGAATAATGGTTACAATGTTGCTTGGTGGAATTTTGACCAAAGAAACATCAAGCGTTTCAATGATCGTTATTTTATCAATGATCGGCCATTGGTCTTTTTTCACTACTCTTGTTTTTCCTTTTTCTTAAAAAATATAAAAAATTTTGGCTGGTTAAAAAGTAGATTTGGGAAACTCTATTTTGAATTATATTCCAAATATATTTCAGAACTATCTTACTATAAAAATAAGCTCCAACTTCAATCCTACGCTTACGATCACTTTAGCGATGGGGCCTCCATAAGCTACGATTGGAGAGAGTATATGAGAAGAGATATCCCTGAATTAAAGGAGATCAATCATCCCTTTGCACTCTCTAAAATAGAGAGAGAAGAAATTGAAACTATTATGTCCAAACGCCCTGAATTTTTTCAGCCCAATCCTACACGTGAAATCAATAATTGGAGAAATTCAGATCTTGTCTTCACCCGTGCTCTTAACAAAAGTGATAGCTATATTCGTTTTCTTGAAAAAATCATCCATGAACATGGTTGTTTTAACCCGGATATTTCATACTGAATCGTCATGAGGCGCTGTGCAAAGCATATTAGTACAAGGCGGGCGAAGGATTGTGATGCCGGGCTGTATGTTTCATACTGCCCAAGTCACAATTCGAGACCAACGCAGTAATGATGAGCTTTCCACAAGCCGTAATAGATTTAGTGTGAAATATGCGGGTTAACCCGGATATTTCATACTGATCGTAAAGAGGAGATCGCGAAGGCTGATGGGGCAAGGCAGGCGAGCATTTTGATGTAGGGCTGTATGTGTACATACTGTCCAAATCAAAATGTGAGTCTAACGCAGCATCCATCTGGCTTCCCAGCTTACGCAGTAGATCGGTATGAAATATGCGGGTTAGTGCCGATGGTGGGACTCGAACCCACACTCCACTTTCGCGGAAAGGGATTTTAAGTCCCTTGCGTCTGCCATTTCGCCACATCGGCTTCTAAGATTCCAATAAGAAGAGCTGCTATTGTAGAGATTATATAACAAAGATCAATGAAGGATCTACTTTTC
>JAIPKF010000058.1 GCA_021733705.1 Chthoniobacterales bacterium | reverse complement strand
TACCTTGCAATGAATGCATTTTTTTTTACGCTCCTCCTCAGATAAGGAGGCTCATTCTGAATCTCACCGATCGATACCAGTTCCAGCTCATTTTAGTTTTTGGAAAAAACTTTTTGCTTTTAGCGGCCCAGGATTTCTTATTGCGGTTGGGTATATGGACCCAGGAAATTGGGCTACGGATCTAGCAGCGGGATCACAATTTAATTATTCCCTCCTCTGTGTGATTTTTATTTCCAACGTTATGGCGATGTTGCTGCAGACGCTTTCTCTAAAATTGGGTATTGCAACGGAGCGCAATCTCGCACAGATGTGTCGTGCTTACTACAATCCATTTGTTAATATAATACTATGGATTCTCTGCGAATTGGCTATTACAGCATGTGATCTTGCAGAAATTATCGGTTCAGCTATTGCACTGAATCTTCTTTTTCATATTCCTATCATGTGGGGAGTCTGTATTACAGCACTCGATGTCTTTGCACTCCTATTTCTCCAGCAAAAAGGATTTCGTTATTTAGAAGCACTGATCATTATGTTGATTGGGGTTATTGGTATCTGCTTTGGTCTGGAAATTTTGTTTTCCCATCCCAGTGGTATGGCCATTGCAGCTGGATTTGTGCCTCATCTTAAAATCATAACCCACCCAGGAATGCTTTACATAGCTATTGGAATTTTAGGGGCAACCGTCATGCCTCACAATCTCTACCTACACTCATCTATTGTACAAACTCGTTCTTATCCATTAACAGAAGTAGGCAAAAAAGAAGCTATTCGTTTTGCAAGTATTGATTCCAATATAGCTCTCTTGCTGGCTATGTTCATTAACGCTGCCATTCTCATTGTGGCAGCAGCAACTTTTTTTAAAGGGGGACGCAATGATGTTGCCGAAATTGAGGATGCTTACAAGCTCCTCTCTCCAATGCTTGGGATAACTGGAGCCAGTACCCTCTTTGCTATTGCACTTCTCGCTGCGGGTCAAAACAGCACACTTACTGGGACTATGGCCGGTGAGATTGTCATGGAAGGATTTCTACAACTGAGAATGAGACCTTGGATACGACGTCTTTTAACACGCTCTTTGGCTTTGATTCCGACTCTCATTGTAGTTTGGTTGATGGGTGACCAAGGGATGAATCAACTCCTTTTGGCAAGCCAGGTTGTTCTTAGTATGCAATTGAGTTTTGCCGTTATTCCTCTTGTAATCTTTACTAATGATCCTCGAAAAATGGGAGAATTTGTGAACTCTTCAATGATGAAATTTGCTGCTTGGAGTGTTGCAAGTATTATTCTTTTACTCAACGTGTGGCTCCTTATCTTGACTGTTAAATCATGGCTTTAGAAAACCATTCTTCTCTCCCCCTTCCTCATGAGTGGCGGGACTATGAACTTTTAGATTCCGGTGATGGGATGAAACGAGAACGATGGGGCAATCAGATCTTAATTAGGCCTGAAGTTGCAGCTTACTGGGCTCGACGCAACCCTCATGATTGGGAGGTATGGAATGGCTGGTTTGAACCGACCTCCAAACATCATCAAGGACATTGGAAATGGAATAATTCTCCTCTTGAATCCTGGATCATTCAACGCAACCAACTCCGCTTTATTATTCGTCCTACAAGTTCTAAACAAGTCGGTCTTTTTCCAGAGCAATCAATCAATTGGGATTGGTGCAGCCAAAAGATAAAAACTGCTCAACGTCCTATCAAGTTGCTCAATCTTTTTGGCTACACAGGTGCAGCATCCATTGCAGCAGCTGCAGCTGGAGCTTCTGTCTGTCATGTCGATGCATCCAAAGCCATGGTAGGATGGTGTTCCAAAAATGCATTCATTTCTAACCTCTCACCAAATAAAGAAAAACCACCGATTCGTTTTATTGTCGATGATTGCTACAAATTTGTCTCCCGTGAACTACGTCGAGGAAATCGCTATGACGCCATTATTTTAGATCCACCATCTTTTGGCAGAGCTGGAACAGGAGAGATTTGGAAAATCGAAGATCAGCTACTCTCTCTTTTAAAAACATGCAAAAATCTCCTTAGTGAACAACCTCTATTTCTTATAATCAGCTCTTATTCGGGTAGACTACTTGAGGTCAAACCGCTTTTAGAAGAGATCTTTACTAAACATAGAAATGCTGCGATTTCGGAGGTGCTACTTGGACTTCAAGGAACATTGGATGAAAATAGTATTCCTTGTGGAGTAACAGGACGTTGGGAGTCTCTAGAGGTAACTCAAAAATAAAATTTCCTGAAATTATAATGACTCATCATCCAGCAAGTCGTTACTTGCTTTTGTAATCGATCTTTGTAAAGGTAGTGCCATCAATTTTCACTTCAACAAGCCTACCTATGAGCCAAAAAGAACCCATTCATCATCCCTCGGAAAAATTAGAAAGCAGTCAAGCACATGCAAAAAAAGCTCTTGAGACAACTGCTGCTGCTGCCCGTGAAATTGCTGATTCTGCACGTTTTGTAGCTCAATCAGCATACCATGAAAGTAAGAGTGAGCTTACTGCTGCAGCTCGTGACATTAAACATGCTGCATGCGCTACCTACTCCTCTCTTGCAGATCAAACATCAGAGGTCACCAACAAATGGTGTGAGAGAGCAACAGAATTAGAATTAGAACTTAGCGAACATGTTCGAGAAAAGCCTCTGAAAGCTCTTGGTGTTGCTTTTGGTCTAGGGCTTCTCCTTGGAATTATACTCAACAGAAAATAGTTTAGAGCTATTAGAAAATCACTCTACTTTGAGCTATCTCGAAAATATTCGATCGCACTAAGGTCAAGAGAATTTAAGGTAATGGCTGCTGTGGAAAGCGTGCTTTCTCTGATTTCTAGTTTTTGGTTTTATAATTTTCAGGAAATTAAAGTCAGTAATTATTGCCAGATGATCAATACTCCTTATTCTTGTTTCATCTACATTGAATTAACCTAAACATGATTCCTTTCACTTCTACTCGAACAGTGCTATCAAACCCGAGTATTCCTGATCGCTTTTTTGGACTTATTAGTGCCGTTTCAGAGCATCTACTAGCACTATTTTCATTAGCTTCCCTCGAAGCACAAGAGCTTTTAAAAAAAACCATTTACTCAGTAGTGCTTTTAATAGCAACGATTGCTATTTTATTTATTACCTATTTGGGTCTCTTAGCGACGATGAGTACTATTGCCGTTACTCAATTTCATTGGAGTTGGGGCACTGTTTTAGGAATCATCACATTCATCCATTTTGTAGTTGCTCTTATTCTAATCACTCTCCTTCGGCAACAATGCAGTGGGGGCTTACCCTTCGAAAAAACCACTCTTGAAATTCAACATGATCTCGAAGCCCTTGCCTCTACCTCCTCCAGCAATGCAAACAATTTCTGATTTTCAATATAAACTCCAACAGAACAGATCGCACATTGCCCGTGAATACAATTCTTTGAGTGATTCTTTAAATGTTACCAAACGACTCGATCAGTCGATTCAGAAAAAACCATGGACCTGGATTAGTTCCCTTTTTTTTGCAGGAGTCGCACTTCCTTGGTTCTTGAAAAAATCAACTCCTACCACATCACAAGAGCTCCAGCTTAATCCCTCTTTAGAAAACAAAAAGAAATCCTCTTTTTTTTCTCAGTCTGCTCTGGTTGCAACCTCCCTACTTAAAGATAAAACATTACAGTTGGGACTCGTTTCAGTGGCCCGTTTACTACTTCCCATAGCACAGGAAGCTCTTTTAGAATATGGGGCTCGCAAAAAAAATAGGAAATATTCCTCACCTCAAGACGAGCATTGATATCTTGTGAGTGATAAAAAAAGACTTCCTAATAAAAAGGAGAGTTATAAGTCTCCTCATCATCGTGAACATTGGCTTCTCATAGATGCTAGTAATTCCTTTTTAAAATTAGCTCTCTCTACTTCAAAGCGATTGCTTTCGATTCGCCGAATCCCAACCCAATCATTATCTAACTCAGTACTCATTGAAACACTCCATGATTGGAAAATAGAGCGAGTCATCGCTTCCTCTGTTGTTCCTAAAGCCACACGCATTCTAGCCTCTTTTTTTAAATCTCAATGCATTCCGTTCCTCTCCATTGATGCAACGAGCCAACTTGGTATTACCATATGCTACCCAGATCCTGCTTCTATAGGTGCAGACCGTCTTGCCAATGTGATTGCAGCAAATATTCTTTATGGATCTCCAGCTATTGTCGTCGATTTTGGAACAGCCATTAGTTTTGATGTTATTAATTCTAAAGGTGCCTACTTAGGTGGAATTATTGCTCCAGGACTCAAGACAGGAGCTGATTCTTTGCATCAACGTACAGCACTCCTTCCAGCAACACTCCCAGCACCTATTCGTCGTGCTGTTGGAAAAAGCACCCTCACTGCTATTCATTCAGGATTACTTTTAGGAGCACGTGGTCTGGTTCAAGAAGCTGTAACACGGATAACAAAAGGAAATTTTAAAAATAAAAAACCGCAGGTTATTGCTACTGGTGCAGATGCAAAACTTGTTGCTCAAGGGACTCAACTCTTTGACCATGTCAATACTGCCTTAACTCTAGAAGGGTTGCGGGAAATTGGATGCCGTAATACAAGATAACATTTCCATAATTGCTGCTCTTGCTACGATTGTCGGCAATATCAGAAGCTAGCCCAGATATTTCATACTGATCGTAACGAGGAGGCCGGGAAGCCAGATAGATGCTGCGTTAGCCCGGATATTTTATCCAAAAAATCTTCTGCCTGTACCCTGGTCTCTCATGACTGTAGAATCGTTGTAATGTCCACACTCCCCTTCGTTCACCTACATCTTCACAGTGAGTATTCCATGCTTGATGGAGCGATTCGTATTGATGATCTTATCGCTAAGGCTCGTGAATTAAAGATGCCTGCCGTGGCACTCACAGATCACGGAAACCTTTTTGGAGCTATTGAGTTTTATCAAAAAGCCACTGCAGGTGGAATCAAGCCACTCATTGGGTGCGAAATCTATGTAGCTCCAGGATCGATGTATGAAAAAAAGAGCAACAATCATGGAAAGGAGAGCGCCTATCATTTGACTCTCTTAGCCATGAACAACATTGGATATCACAATCTTATTAAGCTGAGCACAGCAGCACATCTAGAAGGGTTTTACTATAAACCGCGCGTCGATAAAAAACTCCTTGCAGAGCATGCAGAGGGCCTTATCGCGCTGAGTGGATGCTTGAAAGGAGAAATTAATGTTGCTTTAACTGGTGGAGATTTCGAAAAAGCATCAACCCTCACTCAAGAATATCGTACTATTTTTGGAAAAGAAAATTTCTTCATTGAATTGAGTGATCATGGGATAGAAGCACAGCGCCACAATCGACCGCTACTTATTGAGCTTGCCAAGAAATTTGAATTAGGACTCGTAGCGACCAATGATGTCCATTTTCTCGAGCGTTCGCATCATGAAGCTCACGATGTCATGATTTGTATTGGAACTGGAGCAATGGTTGCTGACGAAAAAAGAATGCACTATGTTCCAGAGCTCTACTTTAAATCAGCTGAAGAGATGGCCTCACTCTTTGCCGATTGTCCTGAAGCAATTAGCAACACCATCAAGATTGCAGAGCGTTGTAATCTTGCCATTGAATTTGGTCACTCCAAGTATCCTGATTATAAACCACCTGAAGGAAAAACCCGAGAAGGCTTTCTGCGTGAGCTTTCTGAGGAGGGGATGCAGCGACGTTATGGAGAACGTGCACAGTCGGACAGGGAGCTTCGTAAACGACTCGACTATGAACTCACCATTCTGGAAAAAACGGGCTTTGTGAGTTATTTTCTCATTGTTTGGGATTTTATTCATTATGCAAAAACACATGGTATTCCCGTTGGTCCTGGACGTGGTTCCGCTGCGGGATCACTCGTTGCCTACGTTCTGGGTATTACAGATCTCGACCCACTACAATACGGATTGATTTTCGAACGATTCCTTAACCCTGATCGTATTAGCCCTCCCGATATTGACATTGATTTTTGTCAAAACCGTCGTGGTGAAGTTATCGATTATGTCCGCAATAAATACGGAGAGCGTGCTGTTTCACAAATTATCACTTTTGGTACCATGGGAGCTAAGAGCGTTGTTCGTGATGTCGGACGCGTTTTAGGTTGGAGTTATAGTGATGCAGATCGTGTTGCAAAAATGATTCCTAACGAGCTTAACATCACCCTCAATGGTGTTGATAAAAAAGGGAAACATGAACCAGGAGCCATTGATAAAAATGCGGATTTAAAAAAAGCAGTGGAACAAGAACAGGCTACTAGCCAGCTCTGGAACTATGCGACTGTATTAGAAGGGATCACTCGTAATAGCGGTGTTCATGCGGCTGGAATAGTTATTGCCGATCGCGATCTCTCTGTCTACATACCCCTCACTCGAGGTAATGATGGAGGTATTGTAAGCCAATATTCCATGGCTCCCCTCACCGACCTCGGGCTGCTTAAAATGGATTTCTTAGGGCTCACAACACTCACCGTGATGAGTGATGCTGTTAAGCTTATTCATCAAAAAAATCCACTGTTTACTTTGGAAAATATTCCTATTGATGATTTAGAAACCTATGCGCTTCTCAATCGTGGTGAATCTGTTGGAGTCTTCCAGCTTGAATCAGGTGGAATGACCAGTGTTGCTAAGCGTCTTCAAATAGATCGTTTTGAAGACCTCATTGCCTTGATTGCTCTTTATCGTCCAGGCCCAATGCAGTTCATTGATGAATATATTGAACGAAAAAAAGGTGCTAAAAAAATCAGCTATGCGCATCCCCTTTTAGAAACAATTTGTTCCGAAACTTACGGTATCATTGTTTACCAAGAGCAGGTTCAACAAGCAGCTAACATTCTTGCAGGGTATACCCTCGGCCAAGCGGATCTTCTACGTCGTGCTATGGGTAAAAAGGACAAGGAGAAGATGGCCCAGGAACGGGTTACCTTTGTTGAAGGATGTAAAAAACTAAATAATATTCCGGAGAAACAGGCAAATGCCATTTTTGACTTTTTAGAAAAATTTGCAGAATACGGTTTTAACAAAAGTCACAGTGCTGCCTATGCGCTTATTTCTTATCAGACAGCATATCTCAAGGCAAATCACACCATTGAGTTCATGGCTGGATTACTCAGTAACGCAGTCAACAATACTGAAAAGATTACCACTTTTGTGGCCGACTGTGCTCGCATGGAAATTGCAATTCTTCCCCCTAATATCAATAAAAGCGGGCTTACTTTTTTGCCTGAAGAAGAGGGAAGAGAACGTGGCATCAGATTTGGTCTTGCTGCGGTCAAAAATGTAGGTGCTGCTGCCATGGCTTTAGCTATTGCAGAACGTGAAGCAAGAGGTCCCTTCAAATCACTTGAAGATTTTTCCTCACGTCTTGATACACGTAGTGTGAATAAAAAAATTCTTGAGAGTTTAGTAAAAGCTGGTGCTTTTGATTTTGACGGCCGTCATCGAGCTGAACTTTTTGAAGCTATTGAGCCTGCTATTGCTGCAGCTGTCTCCATCCAACGAGATCGGGCCTCAGGACAAGTTTCACTTTTCGAAAGCTTAGAATCTTTTAATCCCTCACAAAGAGAAAATAGCTCTCACTCCACGAACCAGGTAATACCGTGGCCTAGAGCTATTCAACTCTCCTACGAAAAAGAGCTTCTTGGATTTTACGTCACTGGCCATCCTCTCGAAGATTATGAAGGCACATTAGAAAAAGAAAAATTCACACCACTCTTAGACCTTCAAGAAGTAACAGAACCAATCAAAGAGAAAGTTGCAGGACTTATCTCAACAGTAGAAAAAAAATTCACAAAGAAAGAAGGAAAGCCCTTCGCAATCATTCTCTTGGAAGATTATAGTGGAAACATTGAATTGACCGTTTGGAATGAAGCTTTCACAGAACACGAACAACTCTTAAAGCCAGGAACTGCAGTATCGTGCCTCTTAAAAATTATCCCTCGTGATGGAATGGTAAGAGCTATTGGCTCGGACTTCAAAGCACTCAAACCTCTTCGTTCCAGCAAACCCCTTAAAATAAAACTGAATCGAAATAAATTAACCGTAGAAAATCTTACTACTATTAAAAAAATCCTTCAAAAACACCAAGGTCCCCGCTCTTTAATTTTAGAAATCGTGCATTCTGACGGATCCTGTGTGGCATTAAAAACTGGAACTAATTTCTGCGTCGACGAAGAACGTTCTTTGAGAAAAGCACTTCATTCATTTCTCTCTATCTAGCCCGCATATTTCATACTGATCGTAACGAGGAGGCCGTGAAGGCTGATGGGGCAAGGCAGGCGAGCATTTTGATGTAGGGCTGTATGTGTACATACTGTCCAAATCAAAATGTGAGTCTAACGCAGCATCCATCTGGCTTCCCGGCTTCCGTAGTAGATTGGTGTGAAATATCCGGGCTATTCCCGATATCTGATGCTGATCGTGATGAAGAGAATGGCAATCAAGACAACCTATTTCAATCAGCACTTGTCAGTATTTAAAT
>JAIPKF010000057.1 GCA_021733705.1 Chthoniobacterales bacterium | reverse complement strand
CCACTCCATCGTTTAGGAATTTCTCATGAAAGTTCTTACCTCGTAGAAGATCTTCTCACTGGTGAGTCCTACCAGTGGAAAGGCTCTCATAATTTTGTCTCCCTCCATCCACTAACACATCCTGCTCATATTTTCCGAGTGAAGCATTTAGAGTGATTGTATCAGTTGGAAGGAACGAGTGCTGTCTCATTGACAAACCCACTTCTATTCTATAGAAAAGCCAAATTACACCGCGCTACCTGGACCCTAAAAGTGATTTAGTCTTTAAAACTTCCGTGACTAAGCTCTCTGTCAATATCAATAAAATCGCCACCTTGCGAAATTCACGTGGAGGCACTATTCCAAATGTTCTTCAAACAGCCATCGATATTGAACATTTTGGAGCCGATGGAATCACAGTCCATCCTCGCCCTGATGAACGCCATATTCGCTACATAGATGTGCGAGAGCTTAAAAAAAATATTGTAACCGAGTTCAATATTGAAGGAAATCCCGACCATCCACCCTTTGTGGATCTTGTTCTAGAAGTAAAGCCCGACCAAGTTACCCTTGTTCCTGATACCCTTGGACAACTCACTTCGGATCATGGATGGGATACGATTGTAAACTGCGATTCTTTAAAAAAAATCATCTCTCTCTTTAAAAAATCAGGGATTAGGGTCTCCCTGTTTGTCGATCCTGATTCAGCGATGGTAGAGGGTGCAGCTGCTGTGGGAGCCGATCGCGTTGAGCTATACACAGAGGACTATGCTAGAAAATATGCAGCAGGACTTCGAGAAGAGTCTATTGCTTCTTATGTAGAGGCTGCTCACAAGGCTCAAAAGCTAGGTCTCGGGCTTAATGCAGGACACGATTTGGATTTAAATAACCTCCATTTTTTTAAAAAAAATATTCCTTGGCTCGATGAAGTGAGCATCGGACATGCTTTGATCGCTGATGCCCTTTACCTCGGACTTGAAAAAACCATTCAGCAGTATCAAGAACACCTAAGTTTATAATGAAAGAAAAACTTTCAAATCATGAACGGCTCCAGAAGCAGATGAGTTTCATTCTAGAAATCGATAAGCTCAAGACGGTATTACGCTGGACGAAACTTCTCCATGAAGATCGTCGTGAAAATTCAGCCGAACATAGTTGGCAGTTGGCACTGGCTGCCATCATCCTTGCCGAATATGCCAATGAGCAAATCAACATTACTCATGTCATAAAAATGCTTCTCATTCACGATCTCGTAGAGGTCTACTCGGGTGATACGTTTCATTATCACAAAGAAGCTGATGAGACTTTACCAGCAAGGGAAAGGGAAGCTGCCATAAAAATCTTTGGGCTACTCCCTCAGGAGCAAGGAGAAGAGCTGCTCTCACTTTGGATGGAATTTGATCACCAGCAAACACCTGAAGCCAAGTTTGCTACTAGTATCGATCGGCTGATGCCCATGCTACTTCACTCTCACTCCGATTATACAATTTGGAAGGAATTTTCTGTAACTCCACAACAGGTGATCGATAAGAACCAACATATCAATAGTGGCTCCACTGTATTATGGGATTTCGCACAAAAAATGATGAGAGATGCTCTCCAGTAAGGCCATTTTTCCTAATAGACCACCATGTTAGAAGTAAATGACACTTATGAAAAACCTTCCTATTTCCACCTCCCTATTTAGAAATACGCTACTCTCCCTCATTCTCACAACACTACTCATCACACTCTGCTATTTTTGGGCTGATCCTGCATTTGCATTTTGGGTGGATCATGAAAACTGGAAACGATTCCCGATTTTCGACTACTGCACCCACTTGGCAGATCTCATCGTGATTTGGGCCGTGTTATACTACTTTTATTTTGCTTGGTCCTTCTCAAAGCAAAAAAAGCAACCTTTGGAATTTCAAAAGAACCTATGTCCTGGTTTAACCCGCATATTTCATACTGGTTCGTCGCGAGGCGCCGCGAATCCTGATGCAGACACCACCGGCGGTCGGGAGACCGCGGGGGAGACGAGCGGGAGTGAGCGAGTCAACGAAGGTGATGGATTGCGACGACGGCTGTATGTTTCATACTGCCCGAGGAGCAATTCGAAGCTGACGCAGTATCCATCAGGTGTTCGCAAGCCGCAGCAGAATCGGTATGAAATATCCGGGTTAACCCGGATATTTCATAGATCGTGACGAAGAGGCTGCGAAGGCTGATGTGGTAAGAAACGTGGTGAACTATCTGAACTAGGTTTTAGATTTCCCTAACTGATTCCTAAGTCTAATAGCCTCCTCCAATCGCGCATTGATGGTTGGCCTTTCCTCGATGCTTTGATTCAAAAAAGCATCAAATCTACTATCTCGCGGAGTTAGGTTATTCTTCTCCAAAAAGTCTTTGCACTCTTTTGCAGCATCTCGATAGTGATTTCCAATAACACGCCAGGATGTAGCCGCGGAAGTATCACCAGTCTCCTCTGCAGAAATAAAGGAACGATAGGCTTCTGCAGCATCCAAAAAAAGCGTTTCAACATAATCATCATCAAAAGCAGCTTCTACTCCCTCATGAAACTTAACCATATCCATGTCAAACCGTTCAGATAAAGCTCTATTCTCTGTATAGGTCTTTTCTGCTTCCTCGGCTGCATTAGAAAGAGCATGCCCTGCAGTATTAAGGTGCTCTGCTATTTTATCCCGCCCTTCAGCAATTTCCTTTGCAGCCTGTTTATGATTGCTTGCTGCCTCAGTAAACCAATTAATAATTTGTTGATTAGGATATGGCTCTGTTGCTTCCCGAGCTGCCTTACTAAGAGCATACCCTGCATTATTAAGATACTCTGCTTTTTCTTCTTCTTCCTCTGCAGACTGTTGAAGTAAGCTTGCTGCCTGAGTAAACCAATCAATAATTTGTTGATTAGGTTCTGGCTTTTGTGCTTCCTCGGCTACTTTTTGAAATACTCTTGCTGCACCACGATGAAAAAAGGGATCACTATCTAACAATAAAGCTCGAGCTAATAGCTCTTCACTTCGAGCCAGCGCTTCTTTTTCAATACAGAGCCATTTATTTGCTGAAAGATCGGCTTGTTGTATTTCACTGAGTGTTTCATAAGGTGGACGTATCAATGTGGCCCTGGCAACTCTGGCTTTAATGAGATCAGATTGATGAGTGATCGCTTTAAGGAGATGATCCATACCAATGAACTCAGGATCATCCTCTCCCATTGGCTCAGCCTGTTGGTCTATCTCTATTTGTAGCACTTGAACCCTCTCTTGATAAGTCGCTAGTTGAGTATAATCGTGTTCTAGTTTTTCTGCTAGCACCTCGATTTTATTGGGGCGCTCATCGAGCTTTATCGCTTCTGAAATTCTAGATAGGCATTGAAGTGCTTTTATTTTAGGATCAGGAGAGGTTTCACTTTTTGCAAGATGACCGATTATTGAATTCTGATACTTAAGAGCAGCTGTTAAAACGCTATTAAGATTTGTTAACTTGTCTCTTTCCTCTGGTTTTTGTTGAGTCTCTGGTTTGTTGAGTTCATCACTATAAGGTTTTATTTTGTTAGCAATACCATCGCGGCGGCTCTGGCTATGGTGTTCTATAAATGTACAATTAATATTTTTATGTAATAATAATTCTCCTGCTAATGCTTCTTTCCGTGTTCCCTCTCCTAAATTATTTTTATCAAAATGGTCTGTTTTCTCCCATTGGCCTTCTAGGCCATTTCCTGCTGCAGATGGACTCCTTTCTTTCCAACCATTCTCCCCAAGGCGGTAATGAGCTCTTTCTGTTGGTGCCTCAAACTTGTCGTTATGAGCATTGGAGTGACTTTCTCCAGAAGTCACATTTTTTAGATTTTGAAAATCACTCGAGGAACTAGAACCCTCTCCTAATTTTTGTTTTTTATTGGAGAAAGAAGTATTGTCGCTCGGGATATCCAGAGCTCTTTTTTGAGCTGCTGCATGAGCGATATTTTCCACGAGCGTTCCCTGCAAATTTCCGTGACTCTCCTCTGAGCGGAGACGCTTTGCTAGGGACGATTCAATTCCTTCTCCTTCCTCTCTCGTTCTTTTGAGAGCGGCTGAAGATAAGGATTCTGAATGCTCATGCCTTGCCTGCTCCAATGTGGAAATTCTTGAGTGTTCGTTTACTGCTCTCTCTCCTTGTGCTATCGCAATTCCCCAGTAGAAGTTCATCAAACAGTAAATCAATTGTTGAGGATACTGCAGGTTCTATCATCGTCTCTACGATCGTGGAGGGATCGTGAAGTGCTTCATTTGATTTCAAATGAAAATGAAGTTGGTTAGAATGGAGGGCTACGTCAGCATGAGTCTCTTTTGGGCTTTCGGTGATCTCCCATTTTTTATCCTGGGATTGTTCAGAAGTGCTGTACCAGTCACAAAATAATCCAGACTCTTGCTTGCTTAAAAAGGAGAGAGAAGCCTCCTGGGTGGGGCTTGATGCTAGAGGGGCAGGTTGATACTCATAGCTCCCTGGGCTCCCAAGACGAAGAACAGAAGCCGTGCGGCCCTCGGACATTTTTTCATCATAGAGATCGAGGATTTCACTCTCTTGCCTTTGAGAGGCATTGAGGAAGGAGCAATACTCTTGGGATGTGATGGCTCTTGGGGAGAGGTCTCTCCTGGGCTTTCTACGGCTAAGAGCAGTCTACTGCTTAGAAAAAAGAGAGTAGGAATGACAATAGTGAGGAGAACTTTCATGGAGGGGGGATCTCACCACATGGAGGTACTGAGATTTTTTGGAAAAGGAGATTAGCAAAAGTGCTGCAGGGCTTTCAATCCCTTTTTTTGAGATAGCGTCTCATTCTCCGCCCTTACCCTAAGAAAAGTCTCAGCACTTCTATCACGTCTTTCTCAACTTAATAGACCCTCTATCGGTATTAAAAACTAACTCTACTTTGCTGGCACAACGCCAGAGAGTCCTTTGAGTTGTTGAATTTCTTCACCAAGAGTGGAGACTTCCTTAGCATCTGTGGTCTGTTTTACTTTAGCACATTGCAAAGCAATTTTTGAAATAAGGTCTAATTTTTCAGCGCGTTTGGGATCATCTAGCTTGACACGTTGCTGCAAAAAATAGGTAAGCATTGTCTGGGCAATCTGGTTGGATTGATCTTCTTTATTTAAGATCCAACGCACCGATTGATTTGAAGGAAGGGTCGAGCTGCTAAGCTCATGATCAGCTTTTTGCAGTGTCTCTAAGTTTTGCTCTAATGTTTCAAAAACAAGATCATCATGAAAAATGCCACAGGGGATTTGACAATGGGCCATGATCCTTGTGGGTAACAGAGCAAAGGTAAGCAGGACATACAACAGTGTTAATATTTTCTTCATCGGTTTTTTTCATTTTGGTTTCTTACATCGAAAGCTACAATGTTTCGGACCATCCTGTATATATTTGAATTATGAAACCTTCTCCTACCCTTTTTTGGTTTCGTCAAGATTTAAGAGTTTCTGATAATCCAGGACTTTTTCAAGCTGCAAAAAAAGGTCCTCTCATCGCAATTTATATTTTAGATGATGAAAATGCTGGAGATTTTAAAATGGGAGCTGCGAGTCGCTGGTGGCTCCATCACTCCTTAGTAAAATTAAATCAGGCGCTCGATGGAAAGCTTCACTTGTATTCAGGTGATCCAATTAAGATCATTACTGGATTAATAGATTCTCAAAAAATTGAAGCTGTCTACTGGAATCGTTGTTACGAACCGTGGCGTATTAAAAACGATACCGCTCTGAAAACAAAACTTCAGGAGCAAGGAATCTTCTGTGAAAGTTTTAATGGATCGTTGCTTTGGGAACCATGGGAAGTGCTTAAAAGTGATCAAACCCCATACAAAGTTTTTACTCCTTTTTATCGCCAGGCATCTTCTAGGGCACCACGAGAGCCATTACCTACCCCCCATTCTATCGAATTTTTAAAAGATTCCACCAATACTACGACCTTGAGTGATTTAGCATTACTTCCAACAATTTCATGGTATCAGCATTTTGAAAAAGAGTGGGAAGTGGGAGAAATGGGAGCACACAAAAAACTGAACACTTTTTTATCTCATGGATTATCTGGCTACAAGGAGGGACGCAACCATCCTGCTCAAGCCCATGTTTCTCACCTCTCCCCCTACCTTCATTTTGGTGAAATCTCTCCTCAAAAAGTCTGGCATGCCGTGAATACCGTTGGTTCTGAGATTCCAACAAAAGATAAAGATCATTTCTTAAGCGAACTTGGCTGGCGCGAATTTTCATATTCTCTTCTCTACCATTTCCCCGAGTTACCTTGGAAAAATTTTCAATCTAAGTTCGATCGATTTCCTTGGAGAGAAAATAAGCAGCTCTTAAAAGCATGGCAAAAGGGAGCAACAGGCTACCCAATTGTCGATGCTGGAATGCGCGAGCTGTGGCAGACCGGCACTATGCATAATCGAGTCCGTATGATTGTAGCCTCCTTTTTAGTAAAAAATCTCCTCATTCATTGGCACCATGGGGAGACTTGGTTTTGGGATACTCTTTTGGATGCCGATCTCGCTAATAATAGTGCCAGCTGGCAATGGGTAGCTGGCTCCGGTGCCGATGCTGCTCCCTATTTTAGAATTTTCAATCCTGTGCTTCAGGGTGAAAAATTTGATCCAGAGGGGGAATATACTCGCCGCTTTGTTCCTGAATTAAAAAAGATACCAAAAAAATACCTTTTTACACCATGGGAGGCTCCAGAGGAGATCTTAAAAAGAGCCGAAGTGGAACTAGGAAAAACCTATCCCCACCCGATCGTCAATTTGGCAGATTCTCGAGACAACGCCCTAGAGGCCTACCATCAACTCAACATCTGAAATTTTAAAGTATTTAACTTACATAACGATTCTCAATTACAAATAATGACTCCTTCACTCTCATTTCTTGGGGCAGGCCGAATGGCACAAGCACTGATTAGAGGCCTATTGCAGGCCTCATTCATAGAAAAAGAAAACATATTTATCTCTTCACGTCATGGAGACTCAGCTCAAAAACTTGCTCGGGAATATCAAGTCAATGCTACCTCTGATAATGAAGAGGCAATCATCGCTTCACCCGTGATTTTACTTTGCACCAAGCCAGCACAGGCTTTAGAGGTCCTCTCTAAAAATGCCTCTTTACTCAACAATAAATTAATTATCTCCATTGCAGCAGGGATTTTATTAGAAGATCTCTACGATGCAGCTGGGAGAGAGGCACGCATCATTCGTACGATGCCAAATATTGCTGTTCGTATTGGCAAAGGAGTCACAACAATTACTCCACACCACTCTGCAACAGAAGATGACATGGACCTTACAACAAGATTGTTTGCCACGGTCGGCACGGTCTTTGAAATTGGGGAAAAGCAAACGAATGCTGCTACTGCCGTTAGTGGAAGCGGACCCGCTTTTGCACTACTTTTTTTGGAAGCTCTTTTTCAGGGAGGAATTCAGGAAGGCCTCGATCCCTCCCTCTCACGAGCTCTCTCAGCCCATGTACTAGCATCATCGGCAGCACTCATTTTAGAAACAGAGGATACCCCAGTAGCCCTTCGAGCCCAAATCGCAAGCCCTAAGGGAACAACAGAAGCAGGTCTTAACGTGCTCGAAGAGAGTCAATTTTCGAATACTGTTATTAGGGCAGTGCATGCAGCCACTAAAAGAGCTCAGGAATTAGCCTCTTAATTTTTACAAAAATACCACACATGGTTCCCTGTTTTTATTTGCTAGTACTGGCTCTTATTGGAATTGCTTCTACCGGGGCTCAAGAGGATAAAACAGTAGCAACTACTAATAAAAAAGTTTTACAGGAATCAAGCCTCATTGCCCTTCAAGCAAGCAAGGATTACGATAAGGGAGACTTTGCCTCTGCAGAAAAAAAATACCAACAGCTCCTAAGCCTATCCCCACATGACGTAGAAACACTCAATCACCTTGCAGCAGTAGAAATTCATCTTAATAAAACTGGAGAAACAGAGCGGCTCCTAAAAGAATCACTTCAACAGAAATTAGAAAATCCCAATGCCTGGCTCTTACTTGGTTTGAATGATCTTCAGGAACAAAGGATCGATGAGGCTTTTGCAGCTTTAGTTCAAGCAACTCTGTACGATCCTAAAAATGCTAAAGCTCACCATTATTTGGGTATTGTAGCTGGGCGGAAAGAGTGGCATGAAATTTCAGAAGCCTCCTTACGCAAGGCTATTGAACTAGATCCTAAGTATGCTGAAGCACATTTTAATCTAGCAGTTTATTACATGCGGCATAATCCGCCAGCAATGGAAGCAGCTCGTCGTCACTACCAACGAGCACTCGACCTGGGTGCACCCCACGATCCAGTCATGGATACGATTATGAAAAAACCCATTGAGGATTTGAAATAAAGCTTTTGACTGTATCATCAAATTACGAAAACGAGGATGTTCGAATCGCAACTATCTGAAGTTGCATCGTGGTTCTTCCCTGGTAGTTATTACTCACGAGCGTAAAAGCAATATCCCAAGGTGGCTCTGGAAGGGGCTCTAGAGCACCATTAAAGAAAATCCCAATGAGGGAAACATTCTTTTTTCCAGCAAATTCAAAACGAAGATGTTTTTCTTTTAAGAGACGTGGCTCTCGCAACGGAAGTAGTGAGCGGGCCAGGAAAAGTGGTTGTGCATTTCCAAT
>JAIPKF010000056.1 GCA_021733705.1 Chthoniobacterales bacterium | reverse complement strand
GATTCTGCTGCGGCTTGCGAACACCTGACGGATACTGCGTCAGCTTCGAATTGCTCCTCGGGCAGTATGAAACATACAGCCGTCGTCGCAATCCATCATCTTCCTTGTCTGCATCAGGATTCGCAGCGCCTCGCGACGAACCAGTATGAAATATGCGGGTTAATAAACTATAAATTCTTTTTACGATTCACATTGCCACCCTTTTTATAATTAGTGATAGTTCGATTCTAAGATAATGACAAAGGAACAAGAATCAAAATCACTCGTGCTTACTCCGTCGCCGAAAAAAAAAGCTACTATTACTTTTTTTATGATTTTTGCCATGGTTCTTTTTGTGGCCGGCATGGGACTGATAAAAAAAACTCAATTTGCTGCGATGACACGTGCTATTCATGCCTACAAAACACCACCAGTAGCCGTAACCTCAATGGCAGTGGAAACACAAATTTGGTATCCTGTCTTACAGGCTGTAGGCTCTTTAAGTGCTGCTCAAGGAGTCATGCTGAGTGCCGATTTGCCTGGCATTGTTTACAAAACCCCTCTAGGTCCAGGTGGCACTATGGTACGCAAAGGAGATCTTCTTGTGCAGCTTGATACACGTCAAGAAGAGGCGCAGCTTCGTTCAGCAGAGGCAAAATGTGTTTTAGCAAGGAGCACCTATGATCGGACCATGAATTTGAGTGAGAAGAGTGTTGTAGCAAAAGCAACTCTGGATGATGCCCGTGCACAATATGATTCGGCCTTAGGAGCTGTGGAGGAAATCAAAGTGATGATTCGTCGTAAGACACTCTATGCTCCGTTTGATGGGATGTTGGGTATCTGTGTCATTAATGAAGGACAATATCTTCAAAGTGGAGCTCCGATTGTACCCCTCAATTTACTCGATGTCTTAAGTGTTAACTTTTCATTGCCTCAACAAAATTTTAGTGAACTTCATGCTGGACAGGCCATCCGAGTCAAGGCGGAGGGGGTACCTCATAAAACCTTTGAAGGAACCATTACAGGGATTAATTCGGAGTTGGATGCTGTAACGCGCAATATTGGTGTGAGTGGGAGTATTAAGAATGAAGATATGCTGCTAAGAGGGGGGATGTTTGTCACGGTCGCTGTTCTTCTTCCTCCTAAGAAAAATGTAATTGCTGTTCCTGAAACAGCAATTAATTACGCCCCCTACGGTGATTCTGTATTTGTGATTGAATCACTCAAAAAAGAAAATGAGGTCCCTTATCTTGGAGTGCGTGAGCAACCCGTAACTCTAGGGACAAGGCAAGGAGATCAAGTAGAAATTGTTCGTGGACTCAAAGCAGGTGATAACATTGTCACTTCGGGTGTTTTTAAACTTCAACCTGGATCCCCTGTAAAAATTAATAATACCGTTCAACCAGAGAATGATCTGGAGCCAAAAGCGGTCGATAATTGACCGGATATTTCACACTCAATCTATTACGATTTGTGGAAAGCTCATCATTACTGCGTTGGTCTCGAATTATTATTAGGTGGGCGGTAGGGACTCATCAGCTCGGCATCACAATCCTTCGCCTGCCTTGTACTAATAAGCTTTGCACGGCGCCTCACGACGAACCAGTATGAAATATGCGGGTTAACTCAGCTCCTGCTTGGGCTACTGTAATGAAGTAATAATATGAAACTGACTGATTTTTTTATTAAGCGTCCTGTCTTTGCAGCAGTGGTGAATCTGATTATTTTTATCGCTGGCTATCAGGCAGTCCGGTCACTTCATGTTCGAGAATATCCCCGCAGTGACGTCGCGGTCATTTCCATTTCAACAGTATACCTGGGGGCAAGTGCTAATTTGGTTGGTAGCTATATTACTGCTCCAATAGAAAGAGTCGTCTCCTCGGTAGAGGGAATCGATTATATCGATAGTACTAGCACGGAAGGTCTGAGCACCGTGAAATTGCATCTTCAACTTAATCAAAACCCGAATGCCATTCTGAGCCAAATTCAAACAAAGCTAGCAGAGATTCGCAACCAGATGCCCCCGGAGGCAGAAAACTCTCTCATCGAAGTTGTCAACAGTGATGAAAAACAAGCTACCATGTATCTAGGCTTTACCTGTGATCAATGGAGTCAAAGCCAAATTACCGATTTTCTCACCCGTGTGATTCAACCTAAGCTGGCTACGATTAATGGTATTCAGAGGGCTGATATTCTTGGGGCAAAAGTTCTTGCTATGAGAGTTTGGTTAAAGCCAGATCGCCTCGCTGCACTGGAAGTTTCTGCCTCGGAGATTGCTCAAGCATTACGTGCTAATAATTACAATGCCACGTTAGGCAAAACAAAAGGGACGATGACGAGTCTTAATCTCTTAGCAAATACGAGCTTAACAACCCCTGAGGAATTCAAGCAACTTGTGATCAAGGAAAAAAATGGAGTTCTTGTCCATTTACAAGATGTAGCAGATGTGGAGCTCGGTGCAGAAGATTACGATTCCAATATTAGTTTTAATGGAAAAAATGCACTTTTTATGGGGCTTTGGTGTTTACCTACTGCCAATACATTAGAAGTGGTGAAATGTATTCGGGCAGAACTGCCTCAGCTTCGGGCATTGCTTCCTACGGGGATGAAACTCGATGTTTCGTATGATTCTGCGATCTACATAGAACATGCTATTACAGAAGTCACACACACATTGATAGAAACGCTCATTATCGTCGTCATTGTGATCTTTCTTTTTCTTGGTTCCCTTCGATCTGTGTTAATTCCAATGGTCACAATTCCTATCTCTCTAGTTGGGACGGCACTTATTTTGCTAATAGCAGGATTTACAATTAATCTCCTTACCTTGCTTGCAATTGTATTGGCAGTTGGCCTGGTGGTGGATGATTCCATTATTGTGGTTGAAAATATCGAACGCTATCTGCAAAAAGGGCTTTCTCCCTACCATGCATCGATGAAAGGGGCACGCGAACTTGTAGCTCCTATTATTGGAATGACGATGACCTTAGTTGCGGTTTATACCCCCCTTGGTATTCAATCTGGCCTGACAGGAGCGCTCTTTCGAGAATTCTCCTTAACACTTGCAGGAGCTGTGGTCATTTCTGGAATCGTTGCGCTAACACTTTCTCCGATGATGTCCTCTCTACTGTTGAGTGCTGATAAAAATAAAACAGGTTTTTCAGGAGCTATAAGTAGCTGTTTTTCGGTGCTGCAAGAGCAGTATAAAAAATCGCTCACAAGCCTGCTCCATTACCGCGGAGCTATTTTACTGATAGCTCTTCTCTGGATAGCGTTGCTTCCGGTTCTCTATTTTTTTTCTAAGAAGGAGCTCGCTCCACAAGAGGACAAAGGAATAGTGAGTTGTATTATAGAAGCAGCACCGAATGCCACGGTGGATCAAACATTGCTCTATACGCAACTACTCAATGGTATTTTCAAAGATCTTCCAGAAACAGAAAAATTTTTCCAACTTGTCAACTCGGGATCAGGATCTTCCGGAGGCTATTCGGGGATCATTACAAAACCGTGGAATGAACGTAAAAGAACAACCCAAGAATTAATTCCCATTTTAAATCAAAAGATAGCAGAAGTTCCAGGGGTTCGTATTTTTGCAACAGTCCCACCCTCACTTCCAGGGGGAATGAAACTCCCTATTAATTTTGTTGTCTCAGGAATAGTAAAGCCAGAACAGCTTTTAAAAGTGGCGCACCAATTAACCAACGCTGCTGCAAAAAGTGGTCTCTTTAGCTATGTGGATGATGATCTTAAATATGACCAGCCACAGCTCGAAATTTCTTTTGATCGCAATAAAGTCTCCTCACTGGGGCTCAACTTACAACAAGTTGCTTCGGATCTTAGTGTTCTTTTCAGTGGTGCCTATGTCAATCGTTTCAGTATTCAAGGGCAGAGTTATAAAGTTATCCCTCAAATTAAACGAGAAGATCGCTTAAATCCCGATCAATTAAAAAATATTTATGTGACCGGTCCTCCTGTTATTCCTTTAGATGCTCCTGCAGGGACTAAGCCACAACCTCAGCTCATCCAGCTCTCTACCTTTGCCTCGTTCAAACAAAGTACTCAACCAAGGGAATTAAAACATTTTCAGCAGATGAATTCCGTATCGATTACCGGAGCGCTAGCCCCAGGAGTCTCGCTGGAAGAGGGACTAGGGTTTTTAGAAAAAAAAGCTTCCAAGATATTACCTCCTGGTTATGTGATCGATTACGCAGGGGAGTCGCGTCAGTTACACACAGAGGGGAATCGATTACTAAAAACTATACTCTTTTCCTTTCTCTTTATCTTCTTAGTCCTTGCTGCCCAGTTTGAAAGTTTTCGAGATCCCTGCATTGTCCTCTTTGGTTCTGTTCCACTAGCACTCTCTGGGGCACTCTTATTCACCTTTTTAGGATGGACTACAATCAACATCTATAGCCAAGTCGGACTCATCACACTTATCGGTCTTGTTTCTAAGAATGGAATTTTAATCGTTCAATTTGCAAATCAACGACAACTCGAAGGAATGACCTCCTGGGATGCCATTATTGATGCTGCATCGATTCGTTTGCGTCCCATTCTCATGATTTCAATCGCCACTATTGCTGGCCATCTACCATTGATTTTTGCAAAAGGGCCTGGCGCTGCAGCACGCAATAGTATTGGAATCGTTTTAGTAACAGGTATGGCTATTGGAACTCTTTTTACTCTTTTTGTACTACCTGCAATCTACCTTTTAATCTCTCGAAAAAAGGTATTAGCGAACAAGCATTATCTCCGTGGAAATGCCTTCGAGCATACCATTACGTTGGCTTAACCCGCATATTTCATGATGATTCTGCTGCATCTTGCGAAAGTCTGATGGGTGCAGCATCAGGATCATAGTTCCAAAGGCCTCTTTTTTTATAGAAACCCACATCAGAAAAAAAAGTGTGGCAGAGAAGATTATATTTTGTTTTGGTGAAATTGGCAGTGAGAACGTGACCATTGGCATAGTTGACCGTATGCATCATCATCTTCTTCTCAAGGTCAAGTCCTACTACTCGGCAGCTCATGACCACTTGTACAAGATGATATTGATTAATGACGACAATTCCAACCAACCCATAATTATTAAACTTATCCTTAACTTTAAAAACATCAAAAAATCCTTTTTTTTCAAAGAGGAGACGACATTCTGTGTGTTTCCATCTTTGTCCAGTAGTGTTAAATTGATTTGTTTTATTAAGTAATTCAAAAGCACGTGGAAAATCCGGATGCTCTAAGGAGTTAATCCTAAGGGATTCGATTTTTAATTTTAAAGAATCTATAAATTTTTTCCGACTAATGTTGGTTCCCTGCTTCGCCTGAAGGACCTTCTTTGAGATGTTCTCCGTTCGTTGTTGGGATTCGTTCGTGATTTGAGTAACTTGTAATTCTGGAGCCCAAAGGAGAATTTTTCTTAGTATGTAGTGGTTGGCTCCTAGTATTCTCATCTCAGGAAATGCAAGCCGTACTTTTTCTCTCTCTACGGGGTTGTCATCAATAAACAGAGCGCTACTTGGAAGAAGGTGAACTTCGCTTAGAATTTCATTAATATTTTCTGCTTTTTCTTTCCAATTGATTTTTCTAACCACAAAATCATCGAGCTTCAAATGATCGCCAAAGATCTCAGTCCATTGCTGGATAATGAGTTTTTCCTCATTTTTACTGGCAATAGCAAGGAGAATACCTCGTTTTTTTAGAACAAGAAGTGCTTCGAGTAAACCTAACGGCCACCCTTCAAGACCCACAAGATGGATACCATCCTCTGCAAGAACACCTCGCCAAAGAGTATGATCGAGATCAAAAATGACAATTTTTACAGGATTATGCTGAGAGACAATTTTATAATGACTGATGATTTCATGAATAATAGCATCGATAAAACCAGAGGTGTTTAAGGGATATTGTTTTGAAAAACGTGTTGGTTTCTCAAGGCGCCTTAAGTCAAATGCAAAATCAAAGTCATCGATAATCGTTCCATGATTGCTGATGTGAAGGACATCATCTTGGATATAGCGACGTCCCAAGCTTCCTGCAATTTCATTGATGTCGGTGAGATAAAGATGGTTCTTTTTTTCAATAATCTTCGATAAGTGCCTATTGAGTTCCTCCACATAAAAAGCGCTATTTCTAAGATCATATTTAGGAAAAAGCCTACCAAGGGGATTTTGTTGAGGTACGAGAAAATTAGTAACAAAGGTGGTAAGACTATATTTTCTCTGGTAGTGAAGAACATGATCGAAAAATAATTCAAGAAGCTCTACCGATTTTTTAAAAGCATTTTTGGTTGCTTTAATATTGTGATAATCCAAACGCAAAAAGAGACTTTCTGGGAAAACAGTCCTTAGTGGAGGCTGGATAATTTGAAAAGAATAGTCTTCGATCGGTCTGGGCAATTTCTAAGGGAGGGGACTGATATTATTTATTAATAAATGGTCAATGTTATATTTTTTTTCATGGGTCGATAAAAGAGTTTGCAAACGCATTAAGAGCACATGGGACAAACAGGAACCAAGGAGCAGAATATTTTTGATTTCGATTTCATCCATCCCAAGATCGATGGGAGCTCGATAGTACAAATGGGAGGGATCAGCAAATAAATTCTGGTTTTCTGCTTTCATAGTGTTGAGTTCCTTAACCCACATATTTCATACTTATCCTGACGAGGAGGCCGCGAAGGCTGATGGGGTAAGGCAGACGAGCATTTTGATGCCGGGCTGTATGTGTACATACTGTCCAAATCAAAATGTGAGTCTAACGCAGCATCCATCTGGCTTCCCGGCCTCCGCAGTAGATTAGTATGAAATATTCGGGTTAGTGTGAAATATCCGGGTTAACTCTTTTTTTGATCAAATAAAATTTCATTTTTATTTATTTTTGCAAAAATGGAGGTCTCCAATTGCATTTCACAAAAACTGGATTATTTTTATCAACTTTTTTACTTAACTTGAAATGTTCAATTTTCGCTTTTTTCTCCTCTTAATCCTTTTTTTATTCGTTCCTAAAATAAGTTTTGGAACTCCATGTAATCGTGTGGAGGTTCAAGGAAGACAGCTTTTGGTCAATGGTTCTCCCTTTATTATGAAAGGAGTCTGCTATCACCCCGTTCGAAAGGGAGAAACAGTTCCTGCTGGGCTCATGACTTCAAATCCCACCGAGAAGGACCTGATCGTTATCGAAAATGATTTTAAAATGATGAGTGATGCTGGTTTTAATACAATTAGAACTTATGAACCTATTATACATCCAAAAATATTAAAACTTCTCAACAAATATCAAATTAGGGTGATCGTCCCAGTCTGTCTTTCATGGGATAAATATCAAAATCGAGCAAGCATTGAAAATGTCATCAAAATATTAAGAAAAGAACCCTCAACCCTCTTTTGGGAAATAGGCAATGAGTGGAATTTTAACCATTTTTACACTGATTTTATAGGAACTGGTAGCAATTCGCAGAAGCTGAAAGCAGAAGACTGTTATGAAATGATCAAAAATATTTCTTATTATATTAGAAATATTGATCACCATGAACATCCGATTGGGACAGATGTAATGATCATAGAGAGTGACATGGAATCACTTTATAAAGGAGTCACTCCTGCTATTGATAATTATATAGATCTCTATGGGGTCAACGTCTACGACGGAACGAGCTTTGGAGAACGTTTTCATCAATGGGAGGGCATTTCCAAAAAACCATTCTATTTAGGAGAATTTGGTGCTGTTGCTTACAATGAAAATACAAAACAAGAGGATCCAGAAGCACAAGATAATGCTAATTTACTCCTGTTTACTGAAATACTAGATAATGCATCCGCAAGAAATTCGCAGAATATTTTAGTAGGAGGATGTCTTTTTGAATTCTGCGATGAATGGTGGAAGGGGGGCAATACAGATCCCTCTACCCACAAACCTGGGGGACTCACGGTCGATCATGGGCCTTTTCCATCAAACTGTTTTGACGATGAATATTTTGGTCTCGTTGAAATTGATCGTACTCCAAGGCCAACTTTTTTTTCTCTTAAGAAGCTTTTAACATCGGATATTTCATACTGATCGTAACGAGGGAGCAGCGAAGGCTGATGGGGTAAGGCGAGCGATGAAGTCTGACGACGGCTCTATGTTGCATACTGCCCGAGGAAGACTTCGAGCTCAACGCAGCATCCATCTGGCTTCCCGGCCTCCGCAGTAGATTAGTGTGAAATATCCGGGCTAGCCTTTTGAGTAAGGTAGGTTTATAGTCACTTGTTTTTATGTTTTCTAATAGTATTTCTACCACCTACAGCCCAACGGAGGTCGAACCCTATTGGTACCGTCATTGGACAGAGACAAACTGTTTTCATGCTGATGAAACATCCTCAGCACCTGCTTACTCGATTGTTATTCCTCCCCCTAATGTCACTGGTTTTTTAACATTGGGGCATGTCCTCAACAATACCATTCAAGATATCTTGGCTCGACGCGCTCGCCAAACTGGACATGAAGTCCTCTGGCTTCCTGGTACCGATCATGCCGGAATTGCGACACAAGCAGTTGTTGAACGCCAACTAAAAAAAGAAGAAAAGAAAACGCGTCATGATCTCGGGAGAGCCGCTTTTTTAGAACGTGTCTGGGAATGGAAAAAAAAGCATGGTGGAATTATTATCGAACAATTAATGCGTCTCGGCTGCTCCTGTGATTGGGAACGAGAACGCT
>JAIPKF010000055.1 GCA_021733705.1 Chthoniobacterales bacterium | reverse complement strand
AGAAGTTTCCCAAGATAGTATATTCATTCTCAATAATGGAGACTCTCCTTTTAAATTTACCATTCCCAGTGATGATCCTACGAATTCTGTAGAAACGATTATATCTCCTATTATTCCTGAAAATATTAAGAGCAATATTTCAAATGTTGCCCGCTCTCCGGCAAGAACTCCTGATAATGCAGAAAACGAGCAAGTCAGAAAGTACGTCTACGAAGCATTTGAAGATCATTTTGGCACTGAGATCGCTAGGGATTGTTGCTCCGACCTAATGACATTAGAAAATATATCTCGACCCTTCACTATTGGAAAATTACAGGAAGTTTTTGAAAAATTATATGAGTTGTATGAGAATGAAAATAGCCCTGATCATGATTTAAAAGAACGTGCTCAAAGATTGGGGGATTTATCAACTGCTTCTATTGATCGCGACGAAGTAAAGCATCAACAAGCTCTAGCCTAGTATGATAAAGCCGAGTCAATTTTATCTCGTCCTACTCAAGAAGACCTTTTAAAGGCTCTCTGGTATAGTGCAGAAACAGTAGTCCGTGGAACTGGATTTATCTTGGGGAGAGTATCTCTTGATGCCGTTACTGGTACCGTTGGTGGTGCCGTTGGTGGTGCCTTTCATAGTGCCGTTGGTGGTATGTTAGGTAGTACGTTAGGTGGTGCGATTAGAGGTTATCTTAGTAGTTCATTCAGTGATTTCTATAGTGATGTGAATGGTGGTTATATTACTGGTGGTGCCGTTGGTGGTATGTTAGGTAGTACGTTAGGTGGTGCTGTTGGTGGTGCGTTAGTTTCTACGTTAGATGGTCATTATGTTGATCCCCGACCAGTCATAGGAGAAGCGGCATACAACTACTTTGCTCCTAATATTGCTGCACTAAAGGCATGGGAGGCTATTAGCGACTTTAGGAATCGATCTAATTTCGCTCCTCAAGCTTTAGATCTTTTGAACAAAGCTCAGCAACAAGATCACGAGCTCCAAGAAAAATTAAAGACTGTTTTTAAAACAATTCCTGAGGAGACAAAAAAACAATTTCTCTCGCGTTTTAGAACGGAGTTAGCATCCGATCGAGCCAGGTCAACGGAGAGTGCGGCGACTACTGAGGGAGCTCCTGTGGATCAGCTCCCACAAAACTTTGAGCAGGTGGAGCACATTCTCCATGATCAGATCAAGAAACGTATCGATGCTCGTGACATCTTGATTGAATATCTAAAAACAAAGGTTCCTGAAACGTAACCCGAGTGATCAGGCCTTCATAGTTTCATGTTGCAGGGAGGATATTCCATCCCAAAAAAGCTGAGCAGCAGACTCCCAATTACGCTCTGCAACACGTTTGCGAGCTTTGAGCCCCCATTCGATTCGAGTTTCTTGTTCAAGAGTGAGGCGTTTTATAGCTTGAGTGAGTGCATCAAGATCGAGTCCTTTGACAATGAGCCCATCCTGTTCGTGGTGGATGAGATCTTTGGGTCCACCCACATCGGAAACAATGACTGGCAAACCACTTGCTTGTGCTTCAATAACAACATTTCCAAATGTATCTGTAGTGCTAGGAAAAACAAAAAAGTCAGCGGAGGCGTAGGCCGTTGCTAATGCCTCACCGTGCAATGCTCCTACAAAAATTCCCTCGGGCAAGAGCTCCTTCATCGTAGCTAAATAAGGACCATGACCCACAAAAAGAGGTCTTATTTTCACTCCCTGAGAGAGTAATCGGCGAAAAGCAGCAGCTAGGAGATCGAGATTTTTTTCGCGGGAGATACGCCCGACGTAGAGGGCAGCAATCTCTCCAGGTTGCAGGCCATGGTCTTTCCAGAAAGAGCTGTCTTGTTTAGTAGGATGAAAAAAAGCGGTATCAAGTCCTCGTGGTAAAATTTTAATTTTTTCTTCTGGAAAACCGCGTTCTATCCAGCAACAACGGTAATGTTCTGAGTTAACATAAATGAGATCCATCTGAGCATAGAACCAGTGCATGTAGTTCCAGGTCAATGTTTCCATTAAGCCATCTTCGGTGAGGATTCGAACGTATTGAGGAAAATCGGTATGATAGATTCCTACTGTGGGTAATCCTAAAATCTTTGCTGCACAAAGCGCTCCAAGCCCGACAGGTCCAGGTGTACTAATAATAACTTCACTGAATCTTTTGCGCTCGAGATCATCAATAATAGGTAAGAGTGGAGGGAAGCTTAATTTTTGTAATTCATATTCTGGTAATTCGAATTCACCAATAGGCTCAAAATTTTTGACTGGAATTTCTGGAGTCGTGACGGCCTCTCTGGAGACCATTACGGTGAGATCATGACCCAAGGAGACTGTTGCTGCCGTCATTTTTTGAATAGTAGTAGAGACACCATTGACATCATCAAGTGTATCTGTGAACCAAGCACGACGTCTCATATTAAGGATCTCTGGAACCTGCTCTCGCATTGCTAGGGCTGCTTCTTGTAAGCGTTTTAAGGGAACTCTGCGAAAGGCATAAAAATAGGGGCTGAGTAATGCTAGGAGAGGAATCACTGGGCTCACCATCTGTATGCTTTCCAAAAAATGTCCGCTTTTGAGCTGGGTGAGAAATTGTAGAATAAAGCGATAGGCTAAACGGCTTGCAAGAAGGTTTGCTGTTTGAAAAGCACGACGGCTTGGATCCTTTTCTTGATTAACATGACGTGCAAGATCTGCTTTCATGGAGGTCCCAGAAATCGAGTTGGATAGTTCTTTCCAAAGGGAATGATTTCCAGAACGAGCAAGTTCGAAAATCTTTCCGCTAGCAATTCCTTGCATGAGAAAGCCTATTTTTTCTCTTGCTGAAAAAACGGTGGGATCTTTTCCCTCCATAAAACGGCCAAATGCTTTTTCTAAAAGCTGCAACCCCAGATTTTCTTTTTTGCCACTCCAATGTTCTTTTGCAAAAGAAAAAGCAACTTGGTAGGTGTCAAGAGCCATCGATAAAGGGCTTCCGCTGCTACCATGTTTCTGAAGATTTCCTAGGTGAAATTGATGGAAGAATTCTTTAATGGTAGGACTATTTTTTATTTCAGTATAGGTAGAGCCCATCATCCTTCCTCCATGGTCATCAGAACCTCCAAAAAAACATTTTTTCCACGGTTCTTCATGGGTTGGAGAAATTCCTGTGACCTCCACAAAACGCTCTATGTCATGTGGGGTGAGGGAAAATAAGGAGAGGGTCACTTCATGTAATAAGGAGTCATAACGCCCATTGATTCCCTCCACATGCTTAAAAAGGAGGGCTAGCTTCATGAGGTGATGTGGCTGCAGTTGATCCATGAGTCCTATCAAAGGAGAGGCAACTCCATGAGGGATCGACTGGGAGGAGAGATACTGCTGCAATTCGTAGATATTTTCTTTTAGCTTTTGAATATCGCGATGTTGTGACTCGGTAATATTCCAAACGAGGAGAGAAATATGACATCCATCTTCAGGAAAAATAGTGCTGACTTGTTCACTAAGAAAAACATTTTTTAAATCTGCAATCTCCAAGCACGCATCAATCGAGTTATAATCAGTGAAGGTGACAAAATTCATTCCAGCATCGTGCAATTTTTTATAAAGGGCACGTGGTTGGGACATGCTTGTAGGGATCCCAAGACGCCGGAGCATCCACTCGGAAGAACGTTTGCTATAGCAAGTATGAAGATGAAGGTCAATTTTTGACATGATGATGAACCAATAGATTAACGAGTAAAATGTCGTGGGTAAACAGTGAAGAATTCTATTCTTGGCGTAGCCACGACTCATAGGTCATGGGGGTACGATTCTTTAAGGCTCTCTTAATGCTGTGTAAAAGATGCGATTTAATGAACTGATATTTCCAATCTACAGGATGAAGACTCACACGCAGGAGTCTCCATTTTTGATGGGTGGCATATTGAAAAAGCAATTCATTCCAAACTAGGCTAGTAATCCGTCTCCATGCAGAACGGACGCTATAGACCATACTTTGAGCAGGAAAAAAACGTGGTGGTTGTTCCTGCAGATCGATGACTCCGTGCAATCGTGTTGTATAAAGAAATCCTTCATCTATGAGAGCACGTTCCGCTTCTTTTCCAAGAAGCCAGGCTGGGGCAATAAAGCCAAAAAGCTGTGATCTATCAATACCAGCTTCTTCAAAAACTGCTTTTCCCATTTTTAGAATCGTACGAGCCTGCTCATAATCGAGGTCATAAAATTCTCCTTCACCTGCAGTGTAATGTTCCGTTATCAAGCGCTTCCAAATGCTATCGCAAAGTGATGGTGGTCTATCATGATAATAACCATGCAATACGATTTCATGGCCTTTGTCAGCTTGCTCCTGAAGCCAACTCACAAAGCTAGGAACAAGGGAAATGAGAGATTGATGATGATAATCTGGAATCACAAGGAGAGAACAGCGCTTCACCCCTATAGCATGGAGCTCTTCGAGTTGATTTGTGACAATTGCTTGTGTCTTAGGAGAGACATCGTGAAGTGAGATGACGAGCTTATTGCTTTTCATGATAGGGAAAAAGTAACCGGTAACGAGTAATGGGTCATGGGTCCAGAATTATTTCTACTTAAACCCGCATATTTCATGCCGATCACCTGCGGAGGTTGGGAAGTCAGTTAGATACTGTGTTAGACTCCCATTTTGATTTGGGCAGCAGTGAAACATACAGTCCGGCATCAAAATGCTCGTCTGCCTTACCCCCATTAGCTTTAGTAGCCTCCTCATTGAAATCAATACGTCCTATCTGAGATAAATAAATTTGGTGCTACGGAGTTGTTACTTTACTTGATTCATTTGCAATTGAGTCAGATCTCTGTAAAGTTAACTCAATTCTTTATCTTTCATGTCTGACCAAAATCTTTCTCCTCAAGAGGGGCCTCATTCTCCCTTAAAAAATAACAAAGTCCCTAATGATCCGATGAACTGGCGTGGTATCCTCCTCGTTGTTATTGCTCTCGCGCTCATTGGAGGAGCCTTCTTCTTTAGAGGAAATAACTTGATGACTTCGGAAGAGCTTTCTCTTCCAAAATTTGAAGCATTACTGAAAAACGGCAAAATTATTTCGACGGCAGAAAAGCCATTAGAGCTACTTGTTGAAGAAGGAAAAAATACGCAAGCTCTTAGCGGATTTTATCTTAAAAAAATGCAAAACTCCGAAGAAGAGATAGCGGCTCCCTTCAAAACCACGGTCTTCATGCCCTATAATAGTGGCACTCTTGAAAAAGAGTTGAGTGCTGCAGGTATTTCTGTGACCCCCAAAGCAGAGTCTAATATGGTGCTTTCAGCTCTTGCTAGTTTTTTTCCAGTGATTCTCTTTCTGCTCATACTCTATTTCTTTTTTCGATCCCAAATTAAAATGGCAGGTAAGAGCGCCATGAGTTTTGGAAAAAGTAAGGCCAAGATGCTTGCTCGAGAAAAAAACAAAATCACATTCAAGGATGTTGCTGGTGTTGAAGAGGCTAAAGAAGAGGTTCAAGAGCTTGTTGAGTTTTTGCGTGATCCAAAACATTTTCAAAAATTGGGAGGTCGTATTCCCAAGGGAGTTCTCATGATTGGCTCTCCAGGAACTGGTAAGACACTCCTAGCACGTGCTATCGCTGGAGAAGCCGATGTTCCTTTTTTTAATATCAGTGGTTCCGATTTTGTAGAAATGTTTGTTGGGGTAGGTGCCTCACGTGTTCGAGATATGTTTGAACAAGGGCGCAAATCTGCTCCCTGTCTTATATTCATTGATGAGATTGATGCAGTAGGACGCCATCGTGGTCATGGTGTTGGTGGTGGGCATGATGAGCGCGAGCAGACACTCAATCAACTTTTAGTAGAGATGGATGGTTTTGATGCTCAAGAAGGGGTCATTATCATTGCAGCAACAAATCGTCCCGATGTGCTTGATCCAGCATTACTGCGTCCTGGACGTTTTGATCGTCAGGTAACTATTAGCCTCCCGGATGTTAAAGGACGTGAAGAGATCCTCAAAGTCCATGCAAAGAAAGTAAAACTCTCCGAAAAAGTTGATCTTTCGCGAATTGCTCGAGGTACCCCTGGATACTCTGGAGCAGAACTTGCGAATGTTCTTAATGAAGCTGCTCTGATGGCTGCTCGTAAAGGTTTAAAAGCTATCAACCAGTCAGAGTTAGAGGAAGCACGTGACAAAGTACGTTGGGGTAAAGAGCGGCGTAGCATGGCAATGACAGAAAAAGAAAAGACCACGACTGCTTGGCATGAGGCAGGTCATGCGCTGCTCAACGTAGTTCTGGAACATACCCATCCTCTACACAAAGTAACAATTATTCCTCGCGGACAGTACCTTGGTGCAACGATGTACCTTCCTGAGAAAGATCAACTCTCCACACAACAAAAAGAATCTCTCGACGGTCTTGTCATGATGATGGGGGGACGGATTGCTGAAGAGATGTTCACCAATGATATTTCTAATGGAGCTGCTGGTGATATTTCACAAGCCACTTCCTTAGCTCGTAAAATGGTTTGCGAATGGGGGATGAGTAATCTTGGAATGATTCGATTTAGTGAAGATAACGATTATGTCTTTTTTGGACGAGATATGGCCGGCAAGCGTCAATATAGCGAAGCCACAGCACAACAAATCGATTGCGAAGTGAAGCGTCTCATTGATGAGGCTTATGCACGTGCTTCAAAAATGCTTCAAGAAAAAAAAGAGATAGTGGAACTCATCGCAAAAGCCTTGTTGGAATTTGAAACACTCGATGGGGCTCAGGTTTCAGATTTAATCCATCTTGGATATATGAAAAATCCACCCATTGTGGAGCAAAAGCCTCCTCCCATTCCTCCAGCTCCCATGGCTTCTTCCGGAGAAATTTCAAAACCGAGTCTTCCTGATTTTCCAACAGGTGGATTGCCAGCTCCTGTTCCAGCTTAAAAGGAGATTTCCAAATCATGGAGTAGGGATCGTGTTTTTTCGCTGCAATCACATTTCATCGTGAAACAATTCTATGCTGCTGCTCTTGGGAGCTTTTATTTTCTTGTCATTATTTGTAGTGCTAACGCTCAAGGGGCACAAGGAGCGAAAAAATCTGCAGAAGCTCTTCTTGCCATGGCACGACTTCGTCCTACGGATCATCCTGTCACCCTCTCTGCAGAAATTCGTGGTGGAGAAGAGCCACTTGTGTTGACCTTTAAAATTGATGAAGGTTATATCAAGTATCAGCTTCATGATCCTGATGAGACAATTATCTTAACCTTGGAGCCAACAACCTCGGTGCTCAGTGAAGTCAAAGATGGATCCAGAAGTATCATCAGTGATTCAAGACGCTATCAAGAGGTTAGAGGAACGGGAGTCACCTATGATGATTTGTCGTTAAGCTTTCTTTACTGGCCTCATCCTCGATTGGCTGGAGAAGAGAGACTACGCGGAATAAGTACTGCGATTATTGAACTGAGTCCTCCTTCCCAGGCAACAACCCCTTACGGAAGTGCTCGTCTTTGGATTGATCCAAAGAGTGGTGCTCCAATTCGTATGGAAGGATGGAACCATCAGGGTCAACTTATCAAACGTTTTGAAGTGATTTCTGCTCAAAAAATTGATCGACTCTGGATGCTCAAGGAAATGCGTATTGAATCTCTTGATCCAGCGACAGGAAAAGTGACGCAGCGACGGTACCTGACGCTTCATTCTGATGATTCACAGTTACGTGATTAATTGATAGCGAAACCGCTTGTCATATTTTCCCTGAGCATACTTTCGGCAGCAGCGTAGGCAGGCAATATCACGACAAGGTCTTCGGACACGACTTAATACTTCATTACACGTAGGGCAGCGGTAGAAAAACTTACGTTGCTGTTTTCTACGAACAAAAGGAAGTTGGTGGGTGGTTGGTTCTTTTGGAATACCAAGGTCAATGCAGGCTTGGCGCCACTCCTTCCCGTGAGGGGCAATCTTTTTTTTTTCTGGAGCGCTCGCGTGCCAGTAAATGTGCCAGCTCATGACGCAAGGTTTTCTCGATCTCAGCTTCTGAAATAGTCCTAAGTGCAGGGTTGAGGGCAACTTCATCTAAATGATAGAGGGCAAGACCAGCCGTTGTTTTGAGTCTTGGATTCCAATAAACACGTACACGCTCTGCTAGTGCTGAAGCATAAGGTTGTAGAAGCTCCCAAGCTTTTTTTTCTAAAACTTCATCACGGTGACCTTGGGTGTGTCTCTTTGGCCTGATGATCGATGTTGGCTTAGAGAGAGGGTTAATAAAGTGACGAAGAATGTTTCGAAGAGACATTGGGGGCCAAATATCACGTTGTGGAGTGTTGTTTTTTTAACACTTTTTCTAAAGCAGTTACTGTTCCCTTAATATCAGCTTCGGTTGTCTGTCGTCCTAAGGAAAAACGAACTGCCGCTTGAGCCTCGTGTGAAGGGACTCCCATGGCTTGTAACACATGCGATGCTTGAATCGATCCGACCATACAGGCGGAGCCACTTGAAACAGCAATCCCCTCTAAATCGAGTGCTATGATGAGTGTTTCACCATCTGTTTTAGGAAAATGAACGTTGAGTGTGTTAGGAAGTGTTTGTTGAGGATCTCCATGACGTACTGCCATAGGATAAATCATTTGAATGCCTTGCCAAAGCTTCTCTCTGAGGTTGTGCTGGCGCAGGCCTTCACGACCTAATGTAATTTCAGCTAGTGCCACTTTTGCTGCTGCAGTCATGCCCATGATGCTGGCA